>JAIDHZ010000079.1 GCA_029052995.1 Lachnospiraceae bacterium
GTCCACACCCATTAAGTAATCATAGTTACCGTTTTCAGAATCCACTGCCTGTTCCCATTCCTTACCGGCAAATTTGCAAATTGTATTTCTCGTTGTAGTCTGATCCCAGTCAATTCCATCAAAATGAGTCCAGTTCCATGTAAAATCCGAATATTTTTTCTTTCTTCCCGGAAATGTAAACTTTGTCCATCCGCAAATAGTCTTTTCCTCTCCCACCATCTGATTACGGCTGCTTGAATTAAACTCCTCTGCCTGAATCATTTCCGTTTCATCAGCACCAATTTTGTGATTCAAAACGATATCTGCATAAATATCAATGCCCTTCTTTTGTAAAGCAGCAATCATCTCAATATATTCTTTCTTTGTACCATACTTTGTCGGAACACAACCCTTCTGGTTAAATTCACCCAAATCATAAAGGTCATAGGCACCATATCCCACATCCTTATCGCCACCTGCACCCTTATAAGCCGGAGGAAGCCACAATGCGCTTACACCCAATGTCTTAAGCTTAGATGCTTCCTCCATAATATGTTTCCAAAGGCTGTGATCCTCCGGCAAATACCATTCAAAATACTGCATCATCAATCCATTATTACCCATAAGGCTCCCCTCCAATTTGAATTCATATACAATCTTACAGATTATTCTACTATAATTACTAATATAGCAAAAATACACTAAAACTGCAAGACTTGTCACACATTTTTGGGCCTTACATACAATAAAAATATAACAAGAATATGAGGAGAATTTGCATGGAATCATATTATAATGCAACTGCATCTAATAACAGATATCATCGCAGTACCGGTAATTCAACATGCCGCCCCTGTGATATGTCAGGTTCAGTCAACAGAACCCGGAACATGCAAAATGCAGGGAATAATTCCCGCAGCATGCAAAAATCAGAATGCAGCCCCTGTACCATGTCTGACAGAATGATGTCCCAAAGAACATTACATGACAACAATCAAAGAGGTATAGAAGTAGAATGTGTCTGCAAGGTAAATAATTCAAAATCCTGTCACACAGAAGATCCAATGGATCAGTTAGGCTGCCGTTTTCCAGTGGTAATGTCATACGTGCCATGGCAGCAGTGGGGTGAGCTTTATGAACAGGACTGCGCATTAATGCAGGGTACTGTTTTTAAAGACCTGAACAAAATTTTCTGCGGGGTGAGGTGCTGATTATGGAAACAATGTCAAGAAACGAGTTATTGTGCGCAATCCGTCAGGTTAATTTCGTATTATACGATTTGGTATTATATTTAGATACCCACCCAGACTGCGCATGCGGACTTTCCACTTACCACGAATACCAAAAGGAATATGACAAAATGGTTCACTGCTACGAAAACAAATTTGGTCCATTATATAGCTTTAGTGTTGAAAACAAAAACAGATGGGACTGGACAGACGAACCATGGCCTTGGCAGAAGGAGTGTGATTGCTAAATGTGGAAATATATGAAAATGTTAGAATATCCTGTTAACATTAAGACAACCAACGCTAAGCTTGCAACTGCAATTATAAGCCAGCTTGGCGGTCAGGATGGTGAAATGGGCGCCTCCACCAGATATTTATCCCAGCGGTATGCAATGCCTGATAAGCAGGTAATCGGAGTTTTGACAGATATAGGCACTGAGGAATCAGTACCACAAAGATGTAAGTATTCTCTTTATGCTTGTTTTGCATATTATAACACAATTTTATACTAATATGACATTACTTTTCTTAGTCTTCCCTGTAGCGGTCTTGCCGTCTCCGAATACGACATAATCGCCGCTTACGCTGTGCACCTGGTATGTATTTTTATAGACGAAAGCTGCATACTTTGTTCCTGCGTTGGCATCCCTGGCACCTGACTTGATTTTAACTTTAGTGCCTTTTTTCAAAGTCTTGACAGATGCTTTAGCGGTTGTGGTTTTTATTAATTCATTAACCTTTGCCTGCACCTTGTCATAATCGTAGCCTGCGGCTTCTAATTCAGCCTTTCTTACATCTCCGTCACCCCATTTACCGTCAATGACTTCTTTTGCGATTTCATCTACAGACAAGGAGGGTACAGGTTTAACTTTAACCTGTTTATCAAACAGCTCTTTCTCTGCTTTCCGTCTCCTGACAAGCCCTGCAAGTTCTTTTCCGGCGGCTTTGCTGTATGCCGTAATCTTTGCGCTGATTTCGGCAATACTCCTTGTCCCATTTGCGGTAAGCTGGTTAATGGAGCCTATGTTAAATGCAAAAGACACAAGTGCATCAAATTGGTTCTGATTCCATTTGTACCTGCTGTTAAATGTCATTACATGTTTTTCAAATCTCTCAAGGTCTTTCTTAAGGTATTCCTCTGCCTGCTTTGCCGTTATCTTCTGTCCCTGCTTTACATTCCCTGTATGACCATATCCAATCGTCCATACTCCTGCAGGGCATTTATAGGCTGTAAGCCGGCATCCCTCAAATTCCTTGATTAAATTAATTCCTGTCTGTGATATTTTCATCTGTATACACCTCTCTTTCGTCAATTAATCCCTCATCATCCGGGAGCTCGTCCGTATACTTTAGCAAAAATTTTCTCGTGCATATCCATACATTCCTTACCGGAAGTCCGCACAATGTCATGTTTTTAATAATGCTCACAACCTCGTAAGCTATAAACAGTATTGCAAAAAATTCTGTCATGCCGATTTGTCTTATGCTTAGATACTGTAATATCGTGTCCGGGAGAAAACCAATTAAATTAACAGATATGACATGGTCTACTATTGCCAGGAACAGTATTGATATAAGCATTCCTACCTTTCTGATAGCTCCGTCAATGCCAAAACAGCTGTTAAACCTCTTCTCTTTTATCGCTCTTAATACTCCAAATATGGTGTCAAATACAATAAGTACAGCCACCAGCCTGATACAATTGTTAAATGCAATGTCTATGATTATTTTTTCCATCATTATTATCCTCCTGTTATATTTCTAAATCACGTATTCTTCCTTCAAGTGTCATCAGTTTTTGTTCTATTGTGTCAAACCTTTTGCTAAAACCGTCAATTTTTCTCTCTGCCTCGCTTAAGTTTAATTTAAATGCTTCAAACCGGAAATTTATATCTCTTGTTTCAATACTTATCAGATGGTCGGTTTCTTCCTTGCTGTATGTCTCTCCTTTTGTATAAATTTTTTCCTTTGGGTAAGTATTATCGACAGTATTAAGCACCCTAAACTTTGGTGTCACACTCACTACATTAACGCCGTCCAGCTCCACCAGGTATAGCGGCATTTCCGACTGGCGGTCTCCATTAAGGATATTCCCGCCCAGACAGACAGGCTCCAACGGGTCGGCTGCATCCGGTATGCCTTTTCTTACCTCTAGTGTCATTGTCTCGATATCGCCGATTCTTAAATAATATGCCATTATCAGGTCTTTCCTTTTATGCAGTGTTACATCATCCGCATCCACAGTAAATCCCCCTGTAAATATAGTCCCTACTTTGATTTTCCCTTTTAAGCCTTTAAGCGGGATTCCAAACCGCTCCTTTAATTCCTCTTTTTCATATATTCCGACATAACGACCATGTTTGTACACTCTGTACATCACCGGTTTACCGGGTCCTATGGGTCTGCCTATCTTTGCCATTTATTTTTCCTCCATCTGTGCGACCTCGCACACTTAATCCAATCATCAGCAGTATTACACCTGTAATAAATGTAAGGTCATTAATTGCGCCAACTGACATAATCAGTCCGGCTGTAACAGCATACTTTGCTGATTTATCCAATATTTTCATTTTTTCCCAAATATCTTACTCCTCCAAGTCCAGCAGTCCTGACGGTGTGGGGCGTTCTGCATCCATTCCGTAGTAATACTGATACAAAGGTCTTAATGCTTCACAATATGCCTTAACAGCTCCATAGCTTGGACAATCACTCATTTTCTTATTGGTGAAATCCTTCATTTCTTTTCTAAATTCCTCAACATCAAGCTTCATGTACTCTTCGATATAATCAATCAGGTGGTCCATATCTGTACTCTCCTTCCTTAATTGCTTGTTTATCTTTTCCCTTCCCTAGCTTGTCCGCTATGCTGTGTTTTTCACACAGCCCCTTCCTTTTGATTCTGACGATTAATTGCTGCTTTCACAGCTGCCCGCTGAAAACTTTCCTCAATTCCCTTTCGACGTCTTTCAATCTGTTCCGGTGTTAAACCGCTATAAGCGGAATCATCCGTATAAAATGTTGCATTACCTATTTTTTGTTTTTTTACAATAGCCATATGTACCACTCCTTTCTTTCTGTTTATAAAGTATTCATGTATTTATTTTTTTGTGTCTGTCCGCAGCCTTCTTTTGCTTTTCATCCTGTACGTTAAAAGTCTTCTCACCCTGTTTGCATCATTGCGCTTTTCTAATTCAATCTCTGTCTTTATGTTCCTCATGTCTTATTCCTCCTTTACCGCTTTTCCCAAAATGTCTTCCTGATTTACTCTTCCTGAATCTGATAACTAGAACCACCCTCAAAGTACCGGGTCGCCATTTTGTAATTTGCCCTTGCTGCTATCAATTTGGCAAGAGCCGTTACATTCTGGCTGAACTGATAAGATTCCTGCAAATTTCCCTTTTCTAAATCTGTTGTTATTTTCTCTGCCATTTTTTCTATAAGCTCATCTACCTTTTTCATCACTTCCTCGCCTCCTTTCTGTGTACTGAAACAAATTAAATAGTTGCATGCTTCCCTTACTTCTCCTATAATTCTTTGTACAGGTGCTCCCAACACCGAGTACAAATGAAAGGAGATTGTTATGAAATTAAATATTGACTGTGTACGTGATGTATTGCTTCAATGTGAAGAAATTCCTCTTAATGGGAAGTTGTCCTTCAAAGAACTTGTTGCTTTACTTTCTGGTTATTCCGAAGACGATTTAACTTATACCTGTATTAAGCTCCATGAAGCCGGTTATCTCTCTATTGTTTACATTGACTACAAAGGTAAAGAAAAGCACGTTTCCTCTATATCAGATATTTCTTTTCAAGGACACGAATTTTTAAATAATATCAAGGACTCTTCCGTATGGAACAATATTAAAAATGTCGGTTCCAAAGTTGGAGCAACTTCAATAAGCGCTTTTACTCAAATTGCCACAGGTGTAATAACAGCACTTATTAAGTCTCAATTAGGTTTGTGAAAAATCTGTTTTATTGCCATGGTGCTATATTTTCTTACTGTTTCTTCATCAGGTTTATTTCCTGTATCTTCTAAATATAGCTTCATGGCTTTAAAAGATATTTTAAATGCCCATATTC
>JAIDHZ010000008.1 GCA_029052995.1 Lachnospiraceae bacterium
TTAGTAAACCAATCATTATAATACCAAGTACAAGAAAAATGCCGGTGTAAATGATTTCTTTTGCTTTGATGACTACAATTTTTGTCTGTGCACCCATAAAATTCCTCCCGCTAATTGTTAATATAAGAATATGTTGATAAATTAATATTTAGAACATTTTTCTGAAAAATGACTTCATTACATGTTATAATTGCTATAGAATTTGTTTAGCAGCATTTAATTCGTATTAAAGGAGGTTGTTATGGCTATACAGTTTATTCTTGGTGGAAGTGGAACAGGAAAAACAACACATATTTATAAAGACCTAATTGACAAGTCACAAAGTGGGAAACATAAAGAGCTTTTGTTGATTTTGCCGGAACAGGCAAATCTGGCAGCAGAACAGGATATGGTCAAAATGCATCCGATGGGTGGTACGATGGATATTGCTATTGTAAGTTTTACAAGGCTGGCATTTAAAGTTTTTGATGAACTGAATATATATACCCATGATATATTAGATGATTATGGTAAAAGTATGCTGATCATGAAGATTATTAAGCAGCACCAAAAAAAGTTTACATATTATGGAAGTATGGTTGGTAAAGCGGGGTTTGTTGATGAGATTAAGTCACTGTTATCAGAGTTTTATCAGTATCAGGTTTCACCCAAGGTGTTAGAAAGTATTTTGATAAATCTAAGTCCGACCCAAAGTCTTTATCATAAACTTTCGGATCTTCTCATAATGTTAAATGCATTTGAGGAAGAGATGGCAGCATCTTATATGGTGACCGAGCAGATTCTTACACTGCTTTCAGAGGTTTTAGGGGAATCATGCCGGCTTAAGGATGCAGACATATATTTTGATGGATTTACAGGATTTACACCAGTACAGTATCAGGTGATAAAAGCCTTAATGCAGCATGCTTCTAATATGTATTTTTCTTTTACAATGGACGGGGATTTGTTTGGTAAAAATGATTATAGTGAGTATGGGCTTTTCTATATGGGGAAACAGACAATGGACAAATTATGTAAACTGGCAGATGAGAATCAGATAAAAATTTTACCCCATATTCCCATGACACATGCTTACAGAATAGATGGCAAAGAAGAACTGGTACATATGGAAAGGCAGCTTTTCCGTTTCCCTGTTATCCCCTATTATAAAGAGCAGGAACGTATTTCACTTGTTGCTGCAAATGATGTTAAAAGTGAGATATCTTTTATTTCAAAAATGATTCAGTACTATGTGCGGGAATGTGGTTATCATTATCGGGATTTTGCAGTGATTACAGGTGATTTGCGGGAGAGGTCAGGAGATTGGAATCATATATTGGAAAGATCGGGAATCCCTTATTTTCTTGATGTTTCGGAACCACTTGCAAGGAACCCGGTTGCAATTATAACCGGTATGGTACTTGATTTGTTTCGTAAGGATTTTTCTTACGAGAGTGTTTTTTCTTTTTTGAAAACAGGTTATTTTGATTTGGATATGACGGATATCTGTGTTTTAGAAAACTATGCATTAAAGTATGGAGTAAAGGGATATTCATGGTGGAGCAGACCCTTTAGGGGAGGGGTAAAAGGTCTTCATGCAATCAATGAAACAAGGGCAGCTTTTATGAAATTAATCGCTCCGCTTAATAAGGTTTTTATGAAAAAGAGTGCAATGGGAGCAGAATATTTGAATGCGTTGTTTGATTTTATGTCAACTAATAAAATTGCAGAAAAAATATGGGAGTATAGTATACAATTTGAAAAGGAGGGGATGCTTAGGCAGGCAAAAGCATATGAACAGGTGTATCCATCTTTCGTTGAAGTGTTGGATAAAACAATGGAGATTTTAGGAAAAGAGAAAATATCCCGTGACCATTTTGCAGAGATATTAATGACAGGAATTGCTGATGTGCATTTAGGGCTGATACCTGCCACACTTGACCAGGTGTTGGTTGGAGATATGGAGCGCAGCAGACTTACAGATGTTAAGATTTTGTTTTTTGCCGGGACGAATGAAGGATTACTGCCACAAAACACAGAAAGCAGAGGAATTTTGGCAGATAAAGACAGACAGCAGTTAAAAGACTTTAATTTGACACTTGCACCGGATAGCAGGGAAGAGATATTTAAGCAACAGTTTTATCTCTATCTGCAGATGACAAAAGCGAATGAACGTATATATATATGTTACCGCGAGACAGACGATAAAGGCATGCCGCTTCGTCCTTCATATTTTGTAAATAGAATTAAAGGTTTGTTTCCAAATCTGCAAGAGCGGAATTTCGAAGATTTACTTAAAGAAAAACATATTGCTGATTTGCCGATAAACGGCTCAGACTTAATAAATCTATTGGCAAATCAGTTAATGACAGGGTGTTTGGAGGATTCTACCATACTTCATTTGTTACAGGAAAACAGTAAGGAACAGCTTTCAAATTTGTTAGACGGATATTATTACAGTAACCGGGTTGGCTTATTAGATGCGGGACTTGTTAAAAAATTATATGGAGCAGATATGGTACATAGTGTATCACGTTTGGAAACCTATTCAGGATGTGCATACAGGTTTTTTTTACAGTACGGATTAAAGCTTGCAAAGAGGGAAACTTATACGGTAGAAAGTTCAAATATAGGTACTATTCTGCATGCAGTCATGGAACATTTTTTTAAAGAAATAAAGACCGGCAGCATTATCATTAAAAATATGCGGGAGGAGGAAATTGATGAGAAGGTGAAGGAACTGACGGTTCAGGCAGCACAAGAAGAAAATGATACTATTTTTGAAAGCAGCTATAGAAACCGCCATCAGTTAGAGGTGCTTATCCGTATAGCAAAACGCAGTGTACATCATCTGCTTAGACATTTAAAACAGGGGAGCATGGAACCTGCATATTTTGAAAAATATTTTTCGCCCGAGGATAGGATTTCATATATTAGCATGGCATTGGCAGATGATATGCGTATGGAATTGAAGGGTATTGTGGACCGTGTAGATATCAAAGAGACTAAGGATGCTGTCTATGTAAAAGTGATTGATTATAAGTCAGGTGCAAAGGATATTGATTATGTTAAAATGTATGAGGGCAAACAACTGCAGCTAGTCGTATATATGAATGTGATGCTTGAATTTTTGAAACAGCAATATCCGGATAAAGAAATTATTCCAACAGGAATGTATTATTA
>JAIDHZ010000080.1 GCA_029052995.1 Lachnospiraceae bacterium
GGATTATATAGAGGAAATACATAGTAGTGCAAATGGAATCAGGGAAAGAATTCTTTGGACATTGGAACAGGTGAGAAGTACAGATGGACCAATATATATGGAGAAGGCATTCTTGTCTGATTTGGAGCTGGTTGATTCTATTATTTCAGCAAGGACTTATTCCCACTTTTCGGATCTTTTGCCCCTTAAGTTTTTAAACATCGGAAGAGGAAAAAAAGGGACTTATGATGAAGAACTGGCTCTACAGCTTAAGAAAGTAAGGGATGATTACAAATCAGAAATTAAAAATCTGCTTTCTGCTTTTGAACTGCCAATAGATATTGTAATTGCTCAAATGAAGGAGGAGTCTGCTATGCTTACTGCATTATTGGATATTGTGGACTGCTTCAGGGAAAAATTTTTAAATGCAAAATTGGAGCGCAATGTTTTGGAGTTTAGTGATGTAGAGCATTTTGCGTTACAGGTTCTTTGTGAAGATTATGATGAAGCAGGTAATCCGGTTCCAAGTCAGGCAGCAAAGGAGCTTTCAGAGCAGTTTTATGAGATTTTAATTGATGAGTATCAGGACAGTAATTATCTACAGGAGGCTATACTTTGTTGTGTTTCAAAACAATATGAAGGCGGAAATAATATGTTTATGGTTGGAGATGTCAAACAGAGTATCTACAGCTTCCGTATGGCACGTCCTGATTTGTTTATGCACAAGTATCATACTTATAAGGATGAAGAACATGCTAAATGCAGAAAGCTATTATTGAAGAATAATTTCCGGAGCAGGGCCAACGTATTAGAATGTATTAATTATATGTTTTATCAATTGATGGGTGAAGATCTTGGTGGAATTGAATATACGCAAGACCAAGCATTGGTGCCGGGGAAAAGCTTTCCCGGAGGTGTAGACGACAGTGTTGAAATCATGATTGGTGAGAGTAAGGATTTTGATTTTTTGAACTGTGAAGATGCAGAGATGACAGCTGAAAAAGAAGAAAATCTGGATGAAGACTTAGAGGATATAGGACGTATGGAATTAGAGGCCTCTATGATTGGAAAACGGATTTTGGAAATGATGGGAAAAGAAGAAGCACCGCATTTTATGGTAACAGAGGAAACATCAATAAGACCTGTTCGTTATGGGGATATTGTACTGCTTTTAAGGGCTCCTGCTGCTTTTTCCGGAATTTTTTCAGAGATACTTATGAGTCAGGGTATTCCGGTTATCGTACAAAATGAAAAAGGTTATTTTGACACAGTGGAGATACGGACAGTATTAAGTCTGCTGCGGGTTTTGGACAACCCGCTTAATGAGGTGGAGCTCGCAGCTGCTTTAAGAAGTTATTTTTGCGGTCTTACAAGTGATGAATTAGCACTGCTTATTTTGATAAAGCGTCGGGAAAAAAATGATGGAGGGAAACAGCTTTCTCTTTTTGAGGTGGTTGAAAAATTGTCTCAGGGCATAGAGGAAGATAGAAAGGAATTTGTGGAAAAGCAATTGTCTGCATTTCCCGAATATAAACAGATGCTGTGCGAAAGACTTATTCCAAAATGCAGAAAATTGTATGTACTTCTTACAGCGTTAGGACAGATGCAGAACAATCAGAGAGTTAGTGATTTGATTGCTTATATTTATAGTGAAACGGGATATGATTCTTATGTGAGTGTGATGCCTGAGGGAAAACGAAGACTGAGGAACCTTAATTTATTTTTGACAGAGGCTGATGAATATGAAAAAAAGACATATGGAAGTTTATTTGCTTTTCTTGCATATGTAGATAAACTGGAAAAGAAAGCGATTACATTAGGCGGTGATCCAGTGGATAACAGTGCCTGTGATGCAGTGCGTATAATGAGTATTCATAAAAGCAAGGGACTGGAGTTTCCGGTAGTTTTTTTGGCAGGTATCGGGAAAAGATTTAATCTGACTGATACGAGGACACCGCTAATTATTCATTCGGATTATCATTTGGGCGCTAAATACCGCAATATGGAAAAGCGTTGTGGAAATGACAGCTTTTCAAGAAAGGCAATGGCGGCAAGGATGCTGACAGAAAACATTGCGGAAGAGCTGCGCATTTTTTATGTCGGGCTTACCCGCGCCAAGGATAAATTAATTTTAACAGGAGTGACACCGGATATTGTTTCGCAGGTTAACAAGTATGAGGCCGTGGCATCAAGAAAAGAGCATAAGCTTTCTTATAGCATAGTTCATACTGCAAGATGCTATATGGACTTTGTTGTAATGTCAATGATGCGCAATCCCTCATTTTGTAAGGGGATGAAGCAGGTTCGTAAACGAATGGATAAAAAAGGTGAACATATTTTATCAGCCGAGTATGAGAACAGATATCCGATTCAGCAGCCGGATTGTAATGTCTGTGTACATGTATATGATTTTAGAAATCTTTTAGTTCAACATTTAAAAACAGATACAGCGAATTATTTTGACCGACGTTCTGTGCTGCAGGAATGGTCAAAGACTCCGGAGAGGAATAAAGAGGAGGTTTGCCGGGTACTTTCATGGGAATATGAGGAACAGAGAATGGCAGAACAAAAATCAAAGCTTTCTGTAACTGAGATAAAACGGATATATGAAGTGGACTTTGAAGCCCCTGATATCCTTAATAAAGACTTTGAAGCCTCAAAAGAGTATATTCCTGCCCTTCCGGAATTTATTGCCGGAAAACAGCCTTTAAACGCAGCCCAAAAGGGTACATGGGTACATAAGACGATGGAGATTTTTGATTTTAAAAATATCAGGACAAAACAGCAGGTGCAGCAGGCTTTAGATGTAATGTGGCAGGAAGGCCGAATTATTGAAGAAACAAAAGAATTTATTACCGCAGATATGATATGGAATCTGATAGATTCAGAATTTGGAAGGCGGATATGTGAAGCTGCAAGGGATGATAGGCTGTATAAAGAAAAGCAGTTTATTATAGGAGTGCCGGTATCCAGGCTTATGTCAGGGATACAGACGGAAAGCGTTAAAGAGGAGAGCAGTTTAACAGATTTGAAGGAAAAACCGATAGTTGTACAGGGTATTATTGACGCTTATTTTAAGGAAGGAGATAAGCTGATACTGCTGGACTATAAAACAGACAATGTGGACAGGACAGGAAGCTGTTTTGAAGCAGAGATATGATACCCAGCTTCGTTATTATAAAGATACATTGGAACAGCTTACCGGTTTAGAGGTGGCTGAAACCTACATATATTCCTTTTCGTTAAATAAAGCAATACGGTTGTTTTAAAACTAAAATTATGATAGGATAGCCTGTGTATGCAAAAAGCTGCATTGGTATGTATTTTAAGAATGGAGATTAGGGTGAAAGAAAAAAGAAGGAAGGATATGGTGCAAATTATGAGTGGAAGACAAAAAGAAGAAATGGAAAATATATCATTACTTGGAAACCAGGGAGTTAAGTATCCAAAGGATTATGCGCCAGAAGTTTTAGAGACATTTACAAATAAGCATCCTGATAATGATTATTTTGTTAAATTTAACTGTCCGGAATTCACATCGCTTTGCCCGATTACCGGTCAGCCGGATTTCGCAACTCTTTATATTTCCTATGTTCCGGAGGAAAAGATGGTGGAATCCAAATCATTAAAGCTATATCTTTTCAGCTTCCGTAATCATGGAGATTTTCATGAGGACTGTGTTAATATTATCATGAAGGATTTGATTAAACTCATGAACCCCAAATACATTGAGGTTTGGGGAAAGTTTACACCGAGAGGCGGCATTTCCATAGATCCATATTGCAATTATGGAAAGCCGGGAACAAAGTGGGAAGAGGTCGCATGGAACCGCCTTTCAAACCATGATTTGTATCCGGAAAAAATTGATAACCGATGATTTGCTGAGAATATATTAAAGGACTTGTTCCTATTTAGTGAGAAAGGTTAATTTGGCAAAATAAGAATGATGAATTATCAGGATTGTGTTGATTATATTTTGTCCATTCCGCTTTTTGCGGTTAAACTTGGAACAGAGAATCTAAACAGAATATTGGATGTTATGGGACACCCGGAACGTACAGCACCGGTGATTCATGTGGCAGGCACGAATGGAAAGGGTTCTACCTGTTCCTTTTTGTCGTCCATTTTAACAGCAAAAGGCTTTAAAACAGGTGTATTTACGTCGCCGCATTTAATAAATATAAATGAGCGTATCCGAATTGGAACGGAAGAGATTTCAAATGATGATTTTGTAGCAGTTTTTGAAGAGGTAATGCGGGTTGTAAAGGTGGTTGAAGAGGATGGAATGGCACACCCTTCTTTTTTTGAATTTATGTTTTTAATGGCAGCAGTTTATTTTAAGAAGCAGGATGTAGATTATGCAATCTATGAAACCGGAATGGGAGGAAGATTAGACGCAACCAATGTCGTAAAACCGGAATTATGTATTATAACATCTGTTGGAATGGATCACATGCAGTTTTTAGGTGATACAATTGAGCAGATTGCAGAGGAAAAAGCCGGTATTATTAAACAGGGAGTTCCTGTGGTATATTTTCATAGAAACTTTACAGTTAAGGATATAATTGAAAAATATTGTAAAAAAATGGGTGCTGTTTTGCACATTGTCGAAAAAACACAGTATAAT
>JAIDHZ010000081.1 GCA_029052995.1 Lachnospiraceae bacterium
ATCTTAAACATATTAAAGGAGAAAGGCTTTGACGTTCACACCCTTGATGTCGTAGTCGGACGCGGCGGAATGTTAAAGCCAATCCCGGGCGGTACTTATGCCGTAACAGACAATTTGTTATCCGATTTAAAGACTGGTGTCCAGGGACAGCACGCCTCCAATCTGGGAGGTATTCTGGCAAGGGAAATCGGCGATGAAGCAGGTGCTCCTTCTTACATTGTTGACCCCGTTGTTGTTGATGAGTTAGAACCGATAGCAAGATATTCCGGTATGCCGGAGCTTCCAAGAAGAAGTATCTTCCATGCATTGAACCAGAAGGCTGTTGCAAAACGCTATGCGAAGGAAATCGGCAAATCCTATGAAGACCTTAATTTAATTGTTATTCACATGGGTGGAGGCGTTTCTGTCGGTGCACACAAAAACGGCAGGGTTGTTGATGTCAACAATATCCTGGACGGCGAGGGCGCATTCTCTCCGGAACGTGCCGGAACTGTACCTGTCGGAGATTTGATCAAGCTTTGTTTTTCCGGCAAATACACAGAAAAAGAAATTTACAAAAAAATTTGCGGCAACGGTGGATTCAACGGATATATCGGAACCAACGATATGAGGGATTTAGTAAAAATGAAATCAGAAGGCAATCAGGAAGCTGCTCACTTAATTGATGCATTTCACTATCAGATTGCCAAAGATGCCGGTGCAATGGCTGCTGTACTAAATGGTAAAGTCGACCGGATTATCTGTACAGGCGGCATTGCATACAACGAAACAACCATTGAAGCATTAAAAGAAAAACTTGGATTTATTGCGGACTTCACTGTATATCCGGGTGAGGATGAGTTACTTGCGCTTGCACAGGGAGCGCTCCGCGTTATGAACGGCGAGGAAGAAGCGAAACAATACTAAAGCCAGGCAGGACTAATGCCCTAAGGAACAGTTCCTTAGGGTAACAGCCCTATCTTTTATACAATCTGATTGACATACAGCCAGTTTTGGCGAAATTCACGCATAAGATTCCAATAACCTCCACCCTTAAATCCATATTCTGCAATCAGATTATATTTTTCTATAATACTGCGTACATCTTCAAACCATACCACATGGGCAGTTCCTTCCACATTATAATAATAGTACGGAGCTTTTGCATTTTCATCATACAGTATTTCTGCACCATACTGCACTGCACGTCTTACCGCTTCCAAATTACCTATAGTTTCTGCCACTGTCACATTCCGCTCATAAGGCAGAGGCCAGTCATAGGCATAATTCGGAATACCCATATCCAACCTTTCAGCAGGAATCACAGACACTGCATAATCCAACACTCTCCTGACACTGGGAATAGGAGCAATTGCCATAGGAGGCCCGTATTTATATCCCCACTCATAAGTCATAAGAAATACACTGTCTGCAGCCTCTCCAATACCAGCATAATCAATCCCTTCATACAACAACCCCGGCTGGTCATCAGACACCTTCGGAGGCACTGCAACACTGACCTCATATCCCCCTGCATTTAACAAATCCCTTGCCTTTTGTATAAAATCTACATATTGCTGCCTGAACTGTCCCGGAATAAATTCAAAATCAATGTCCAATGCCTCATAGCCATTTTCTTCTATATTTAATAATATGTTTCCAAGCAAAGTATCCTGTAATGTTTCATCTGATAATAATCTTACTACCAGCTGATTATTAAACCGTTCATACTGATCGAGCGGTGTAATCACCATACGTTTTCGGTTTCCAAATTGCTCTGCTGTTCTAAGTAATCGTTCGTCATTCAGGGGAATCAAGGTACCATCTGCATTATATCCATACGGAAAAGGAAGCAGTTCACCAATATACAGGCAGGCTTCCTGTAAAATATCTTCACGTATAAAGGAGTACGCATATCCGAAAATCTCTATCGGTCTTTTTTCCTGCTGTTCATAGCGTATAACAATCTGCCTTCCCGGCAGCAAAAAACTTTCATTTAACAAATAAGAATTATTACGCACCAACTGTAACACTGTCGTATCAAACTGATTTGCAATGGACTGCAGGGTATCACCATTCTGGATTGTATAAACAATTTCCGGCCTTAGAATGAGTAATGCCTGCCCCACCACTAACTGTTCACCCACAATTTCATTATCGTAGGCAAGACGTACTGCAGACACACCAAACTGTTCTGCAATACGCTGCAGAGTATCACCCGGTTTCACAACATAGATTTCCATAAATATCCCCAATCAAACTACTCTAATACTATATATATGAAAATATTCACATGATATGATTTCTGTTTATTCATTATCCGGAAGATGAACTAACCATTCCATCACACATTTTCAAAAACAACCCCTATATCTTTACCCTGTAACCTAAAAACAGGAATTCACGTACATATACGCAAATTCCTGTTTCTTATTCTTTATATTGCTTATTTATTAGCCATCTCTGCTTTGATTGCTTCGGTAAGCTGAGGAACAATCTTATTCAGATCACCAACAATACCGTAGTCAGCCACATCAAAGATCGGAGCATCCTCATCCTTGTTGATGGCAATAATCAGGTCGGATTCCTCCATACCCGCCGCATGCTGAATGGCACCGGAAATTCCGATTGCAAAATACACCTGAGGGCGGACAGTCTTACCGGTCTGTCCAACCTGTAAATCCTTTGGAAGCCAGCCAGAATCCACAACTGCACGGGAGCAGCTCACGGCTCCTCCGATTGCCTCTGCAAGGTCCTCAAGCAGCTTGAAGTTCTCCTTGCTTCCAACGCCACGGCCGCCGGATACCAAAATCTTGGCATCCATAATATCCTTAACATCTGAAACAGCTTTAACTGCCTCAAGAATCTCTACATATTTATCATTTGGCGTAAATCCCGGATTATAGTTAATCACTTCTGCCTTGGCACCAGCCTGCTTATCAAGCTTTTGCATAACACCAGGACGGACAGTTGCCATCTGTGGACGGTTATCCGGACAGGCAATGGTTGCGATTGTGTTACCGCCGAAGGCAGGACGTGTCATCAACAACTGATTGTGCTTCTGCTCCTTACCCGGAATTGGATTCAGCGGAAAATCGCCAATCTCTAATAAGGTACAGTCAGCCGTAAGACCCGTTGCCACTCTTGCGGAAACCGTCGGACCAAGGTCACGACCGATTGCCGTTGCGCCTACCAGCATGATTTCCGGCTTATACTCATTGATTACAGATGAAAGAGCATGTGCATAAGGCTCTGTTCTATAATCCTTAAGCTCAGGGTCATCCACAACGATAACCCTGTCTGCACCATACTCTGCCAGCTCATCCGCAAGACCTGCAACACCGGAACCTACCAGTACCGCTGTCACTTTTTCATTCAACTTCTCAGCAAGTCTCTTACCTTCACCAACCAATTCAAAAGAGATATTGCTCAATTTATTATCTACCTGCTGTGCAAAGACAAATACGCCTTTGTACTGCTCTAATTGTTCTGCGCTCATTGCACCCATTTTATTCACCTCTTTATTAGATAATGTGCTTTGACAATAACTTGTCTACAATTAACTTAGCTGCATCGTCCGGTGTATCCGGTGTAACCTTTTCGCCGGCACCTTTGCGGACCTTATCGGAAGCCTTGGCAATCTTGGTAGGAGAACCATTTAAACCTAAGTTAGAATCATCCACATCCTTAAGGTCTGCTCTTCCCCATGTGGTAATCTCCGTATCATAGGCATCGAAGATTCCTCCCGGAGTCATGTAACGCGGCTCATTCAACTCAGCCAAAGCCGTAATCAGGCAGGGAAGCTTAACCTTTAACATATGATACCCGTCATCATACTGACGCTTAACGGTTACGCTGTCATCCTCCACCTTGATGTCCTGTGCATAAGAAATAACAGGAATCCCCAAATGCTCAGCAATCTGAGGACCAACCTGAGCGGTATCACCATCAATAGCCTGACGGCCTGTAATAATCAAGTCATAGTCAATATTTCTAAGTGCACCTGCAAGGGTTGTAGAAGTAGCCCAGGTATCAGCACCACCTAATACTCTGTCTGTAACAAGGATGCCCTTGTCCGCACCCATAGCCATAGCCTCGCGAAGCACCTCTTCTGCCTTCGGAAGACCCATGGTTACCACAGTAACCTCTACATCTTCATGCTGATCCTTAATTGCAAGAGCAGCCTCTAAGCCTGCCTTGTCATCCGGATTCATGATGGTAAGCATTGCACCTCTGTCCAATGTTCCGTCCGGATTAAATTTAACGCCACCCTTTGTATCAGGTACCTGTTTTACACAAACAACTATTTTCACGATAAAGTACCTCCTCTTACTTTAATAAATCGCCAGATATAACCATACGCTGAACCTCTGAGGTTCCCTCGTAAATCTCTGTGATCTTTGCATCACGCATCATACGCTCTACGTCATATTCTTTGATATATCCATAACCACCATGTAACTGAACTGCCTTTGTTGTCACTTCCATCGCTACCTCAGCAGCGTATAACTTGGCCATGGCAGCCTCTACAGAGTAAGATACCTTTGCACCGTTCTGGTACTCACCCTTCTTCATAGCAGCCTTATATACCAGCATCTTGGCAGCTTCTACCTTAGTTGCCATATCAGCAAGCTGGAACTGTGTATTCTGAAACTGTGCAATTGAACGTCCAAACTGCTTTCTCTCCTTGACATAATTAACGGTTGTCTCTAAAGCGCCCTCAGCAATACCAAGTGCCTGCGCAGCAATACCGATACGTCCACCGTCCAACGTATGCATTGCAATACCAAAGCCCTTGCCCTTAGCGCCTAACAAATTCTCCTTCGGAATACGGCAGTCCGTGAAAATCAATTCATAGGTAGAGGAACCGCAGATACCCATCTTGTTCTCCTTCGTACCGAAAGAAAATCCAGGTGTTCCCTTCTCAACGATAAATGCGGAAATCTCCTTCTGCATACGTCCGCGCTTCTCAACCTTACCGGTTACGGCAATAATAATATAAACGTCAGCTTCCTTACCATTGGTAATGAAGCACTTAGAGCCGTTTAATACCCACTCATCGCCATCCAATACAGCCTTTGTCTGCTGTCCCTGTGCGTCTGTACCGGCACCGGGCTCTGTCAGACCAAATGCGCCTAACTTTCTGCCGGAAGCCAAATCGGGGATATATTTCTTCTTCTGTTCCGGTGTACCGTAAGTCTGAATTGGGTCTACACAAAGGGATGTATGTGCAGATACAATAACGCCCGTAGTACCGCAGACCTAGACCAGTCTCTTATAAACATATTACGCTTCCGACGAACTCAAAGGTGTAGATAACGGTGGT
>JAIDHZ010000082.1 GCA_029052995.1 Lachnospiraceae bacterium
GATATATGTTAACATTAGAAAAATTTGAAGAAGCATACAATACAGTACAGAAGGTTGTAAATCCTACAAAGTTGATTCAGAGTGATTTTTTTAGTGAGCAATGCGGCAATAAGGTATATTTTAAGCCGGAAAATTTGCAGGTTACCGGCGCATACAAGATTCGCGGTGCATATTATAAGATTTCAACTCTTTCGGAAGAAGAAAGGAATAAGGGACTGATTACAGCATCCGCAGGAAATCATGCCCAGGGTGTGGCATTTGCAGCGAAAGCCTATGGCGCAAAGGCTACGATTGTTATGCCTACGACAACACCATTAATAAAAGTAAACCGTACAAAGTCCTATGGTGCAGAGGTTGTTTTATATGGAGATGTATATGATGAGTCCTGCCAGTATGCGTTAGAACTCGCAGAGGATAAGGAATTAACGTTTATTCATCCGTTTGATGATTTAGACGTTGCCTGTGGACAGGGCTCAATTGCAATGGAGATAGTAAAGGAGCTTCCAACCGTTGATTATATTTTAGTTCCGATTGGCGGCGGTGGACTGGCAACCGGCATATCAACACTTGCGAAAATGTTAAATCCCCATATCAAAGTTATCGGTGTAGAACCTTCGGGGGCAGCATGTATGAAGGAATCCTTGAAGAATAAGAAGATAACCACATTGCCTGTGGTTGATACTATTGCCGACGGAACCGCAGTAAAGACTCCGGGAAGTAATATTTTCCCATATATTCAGGAAAATATTGACGAGATTATTACTGTAGACGACAGTGAGTTAATTGTAGCCTTCCTTGATATGCTGGAAAATCATAAAATGCTTGCAGAAAATTCAGGCTTATTAACTGTTGCGGCATTAAAACATTTACCATTTAAAGATAAGAAGGTAGTAAGTATTATCAGTGGCGGCAATATGGACGTGATTACTTTTGCATCTGTTGTCCAGCATGGTCTTATTGCCAGAAGCAGAATCTTTACGGTATCGGTATTGCTGCCGGATAAGCCGGGAGAGCTGATGAATGTAAGTTCTGTAATTGCAGACCTCAAGGGGAATATTATTAAACTTGAGCATAACCAGTTTGTGAGTCTTAACCGTAACACGCAGACAGAGCTGATTATTACCATGGAAGCTTATGGTCAGGAACATAAAGAGCAGATTATTCATGCCCTTTCAGAAAGAGGATATTCTCCGATGGAAAAGAATCCGAAGAGTATATATTAAATTACTATAACTCACATTAAGGTATTTAATGTGAGTTATACAGGATAATATAATTTGCATAAAGCATGTATGACAAATTTCTGTAGTCATATGCATAAAGGGAACGAACATGGAAAAAGATATCCGTACAAATAGAAAACGTGATATTGGTGTTGCAGTGGACTTAGGTTCTACCTCCATAGCAGTAAGCTGCTTTGATGTTAACACAAAAGAGGAGCTTACCTCTTTTTCATATACAAACCCGCAGACAGCTTATGGTGCTGATGTCATGACAAGGATAAAACTATGTGCAGGCGATGAGGATATGCTTGCTAAGCTTGGCAAGCTGGTAAAGGAGAGCCTCAAAGAACAATTGATGGCACATATTTCCGGGGATTTTCATCAAATTAAAAAAATAGTGTACAGTGGAAATACTACCATGCTGCATATTTTACAGGGCTTATCGGTAGATGGGCTTGCAGCAGTACCATTTACTCCGGAAAATCTTGAGTTTGACAGACAGGATATAGCATTTGGGGAGGTTTTCGGCTGTAAGGCGGCAGAGAAGAGTGATAGAGTGTCTGTATATTATTCTCCTGGATTTTCTGCTTTTGTGGGAGCTGATATTTTAACTGGAGTTGAATTTTTAAAGATGGGTCAGCATGATTACTATGACCTGCTGGTAGATTTGGGAACAAACGGAGAGATGGTATTATTAAACAGATATAATGGATATGCGTCCTCTACAGCCTGCGGTTGTGTGTTTGATTCGGCTGTAACCGGTGCGGTTTACGGGAGTGAATGTATCAAAGCTATTGCAAACTGTATTAAGCGTAATCTGATTGATGAAAATGGAATGATTGCCGCTCCTTATTTTGATAAAGGAATTGTTATTGACAAGGGCTTTGTGATAAAACAGGAGCATGTGCGCAAATTCCAGCTGGCAAAGGGTGCCATAAATGCGGGGATTACATGCCTGATGGAGCGTGCGGGAATTACGGCAGATGTAATAGGGAATGTCTATATCAGTGGCGGACTGGGATTTTACATGAATGTGCGGGAAGCATTTGTGGTAAAAATGCTTCCTAAGGCTTTAAAGGGTAAGATTATGGTAAGCGGCAATACCTCTTTAGAGGGGGCAAAAAAACTTTTACTTGCAGATGAAACAAAACTAACACATATTTTGGAAGCATATGAAGCAATAAAGAGCCGGACACAAAGCTTCGAGCTGGCAAATTTTGAAGGGTTCCAGGAAGAATTTATGAAAGCGTTGAACTTTTAGAAAAAGGGAGATAATGAAATTTATAATTAAAATATGAGATGGGAAATGAGGTGCAGGATATGAACATTCCAAGACAATTTTGCGGTGTCAGTTATATATCAAAGCTGGTAAATGGATTTCAGGACCGGGAAATGATACAAAATCCCAAGCTTCATTTTCATAAAATTGATGATATCACACCTATTCCGTTAAATAGGGCAACAACCATGGAGCTTGGCATGAATGCAGAAGTGGTATTGCAGTTTTTAAGGAAAATTACGGAAAAGAAGAGCTGTGCTTTGGACGGGCTTGCCATTGCAAAGGACGGAAAGCTTTTATTTGCCGGATACCGTCCGCCATATAAAGAAAGTATCCCGCACATAACTAATTCTACCTGCAAGACTGTCACCGCAATTGCAGTTATGTTTGCTATTTCTGAAAACCTCGTCACTGAGGAAGATACCGTGTTATCATTTTTCCCTGAATATGAAACTCTTTTGACTCCAAGATATGTGAAGCAGATTAATATCCGTCATCTGCTTACAATGACAAGTGGTTCTAAATGTAACGAAGTGTCTGCCATGATAGAGGATAACTGGGTAAAGGCATTTTTACTGTCCGAATGTCAGTATGAGCCGGGCAGCAAATTTGTATATAACAGTATGAATACCTATATGCTGTCAGCAATTTTATGCAAAGTAACAGGGAAAAGCTTGATGGAATATCTGCGTCCAAGGCTGTTTGAGCCACTAGGCATCAATCATATAAAATGGGAGGTCTGTTCACTTGGTTATGAGAGAGGCGGATGGGGACTGCATATTTCCATAGAAAATATGGTGAAAATCGGATTTTTCCTTGCGAATGACGGTATGTACAATGGAAACCAGCTTCTGGCAAAACCATTTGTAAAACGGATGAAGACGGAATGTGTACCTCAGGATGCAGATTTTTTGGCTAAGGATTATGGTTTTCAGCTCTGGCATTTGCCGGGAAGTCTGTATATGACAAGCGGAATGTATGGTCAGCATATTATCATTGATGAAGCCCACAATCTGATTGTGGCAACTAATGCCCATTGTGATAAAATGTTTCCTGATTCAGCACTTGTAAAATATGTACTGTCATTTATGAATCACGAAAAACTGTATGAGTCACAAAATATTATAAAGGAAAAAATGGTATATCATACGCTTGTGCAGGGATTTCAGGCATTTTGCAAAGGCTATCGGATTACGGATGCCGCCGATAAGCAAAATGTAATGCTGCCATTTTCTGTATTTGAGGCTAAGCAGGAAAGATGCAAAAAATCCGAAACAGAAAAGCTTAATCATTATCTTAAAAGGCTTGACCATAAGCGTCTTCATGTGGATCAGGCAGCCTTTAAGTTTTTTCCCTATCTGATGCAGGGAATGTATCAATGTCCGCCATTTATGGTATCGGACATATCCTTTAAATGCGGTAATGATAAAATAAGCCTTTGTTTTTACAAGGAAAATGGAAAAATGGATGGGGCAAAACGTGAAAGGATTATAATAGAAGCCGGTCATAACGCATACTGTTACCAGAATCTTTTAATCGGAGAAAATCATACAGAAGTAGCAGTAAAAGCGGGTTATGCAACAGACGAAGATAATTATCCTGTAATATTATTTGAAATTGTATTTTTATCAGCCGGATTCAGCCGTATAATCAAGATATTTTTGCAGGAAGAACGGATTGCCATTGAATGTATGGAATATCCTGACATGCTGGCTATTGTGGAACAGGTACTATACGGAGAGACAGTACTTGCAGGTAATACGATTGATTTAACAAACAAATTGCCGGAAAGTATGAGAATCATGCTGGAGCATAAGGTGGAACCCAGAATGTTTGGGGTTCTTAAATGACCGGTCAACGTATGAAAAGTAACTACATAAAAAACGTAAGCGGGAAAAGTGAGAGGTTAGCGTTGATTTTCGGTGCTTTCTGTCATATAATAAGTTCTGTGTGTATTGTAAAAAATGAGAAGGTGAGGAGGATATCATGAGACTTTGCAGTCTGTACAGTGGCAGCAGTGGTAATTCCATATATGTTGGGACAGACCACACCCATATTTTGGTAGATGTGGGCGTCAGTGCAAAAAAAATTACGGAGGGACTGAATAGCATTGATATGAAACCGGAGGATATTGATGCAATTTTAATTACCCATGAGCATACTGATCATATACAGGGATTGGGAGTGTTTCTTCGAAAATATGGGATTCCGGTATATGCAACAGACAAAACCTTAGAGGCTATAAGCTGTTATAAGGGATTAGGAAAGGTGGACTACAGTTTGTTTCATGGTATTTCCCCTGAGCAGACTTTTTTAATAGAGGATATTGAAGTAAAGCCTGTTAGTATCTGGCATGATGCGGCTGATCCGGTCTGCTATACATTAACAAGCGGCGGGAAAAAGGTATCTATTGCCACAGATTTAGGTGACTATGATGAACATATCGTGGACTCCCTGATGGGTGCGGATGCGATGCTTATCGAGGCAAATCATGATATACGTATGCTGGAGGTTGGTCCTTATCCGTATAATTTAAAAAAACGGATTTTGGGGAAACGCGGACATTTATCTAATGAGCGGGGGGGACAGCTTATTAAATCCCTGCTCAATGACCATATAAAAGGTATTTATCTGGGGCATCTGAGCAAAGAAAATAATTATCCGGAGCTTGCTTTTGAGGCGGTGAAAGCAGAACTTACAGGCAACAGCTTCAGCAATGATTGCAGGGATTTTAATCTTTCAGTGGCGAGCCGGGAGCATAGTTCTGTTTTGATTGAATGTTAGTTATACATATATTAATGCATAGGAAGGAC
>JAIDHZ010000083.1 GCA_029052995.1 Lachnospiraceae bacterium
TGTCAGTTTTAAATGCCTCAAAGGTGGTCTTCATTGCATTATCAACAGCAGCAATAATAGTATCAATCTCTGCGTGGCCAGCAGGGGAAAAATGAATTCCCTGGTCATTTTTATCCCGGGCAACATAAGCAATGTTCATGCAATGGTCGCCCATTCGTTCGAAGTCGCTGACAGAATTTAGTATCTCAGAGGCAACCAAGCGGTCATCTTTTGAGAGTCTTTTGGAATTGACCTTGATTATATAAGCGGATAGTGCGCTTTCACATTTATCAATAAAGGATTCATTTTCGTCTAACTGATTCAGTTTTTCCTCATCATAGTTGTATATTAGATTAGTGGCAAGCCCGTAACTTTCATAAATGGTGTCTGCCATAGAAGAGATTACCCGTTTACACTGCTCCAATGCGATGGTAGGCGTATTTAAAAGCATATCGTCTAATGCAACCAGTTCCTTTTCTGTTTTGGAAACCTCATCATCGCCAAGCACTTTGCCTGTAAAATCTCCAAGCTTATCACTAAAGGGAAGCAAAATCATACTGGTTAATAAATTGAACAGAAAATGAATGTTTGCAATGTTTCCACGGTTTACCATATCATGCCAAAAGCTGATACCAATAGTATAGTAAAATCCGTAAATAAGTACAGTAAATAAAACTGCACCAAATATATTAAAGAAAAGGTAGCTTAAGGATACTCTCTTTGCCTTTTTGTTTGCACCGATGGAGCCTAAAATAATTGTCATGCATTTGCCGAGATTTTGTCCTATGATTATCGGAACAGCTGTGGCATAGCTGATACTGCCTGTTGCTGAAAGTGCCTGTAAAATACCAACAGATGCAGATGAGCTTTGGATAATTGCAGTGATGACAAGTCCAATCAAAATACCTAGTATGGGATTGCTAAAGGAGGTAAAGGCATCACGAAAGGTCGGAGATTCCTTCAAAGGTGCAAAAACCGCCTCCATGTTTGTCATACCGTAAAATAAAACACCCAAGCCCACCAATATTCCGGCAGTATATTTTGCCTTTTTCTTTTTTGTAAAAAGAAGAATGAATGCACCGATGCCAACCAGCATTGGGGCAAAAGAGGAGGGCTTTAACAATTGCAATACAATATTATCCGATGCAATATCCCCAAGTCTTAAAATCTGGGCGGTTATTGTACTGCCCACATTAGAACCCATTACGACGGGTATGGATTGTGCCAGATTCATAATACCGGCATTTACGAACCCAATCAGCATGATGGTGGTTGCAGCAGAGCTTTGAATAATTGCAGTGACACCGGCACCTAAGCCCCAGCCCTTTATGGAACCAACACCCTTTTTTTTGCTGGTAGTAAGCTTTTCCAGAATCCGTTCTAAACCCGAACCTGCAAGCTTTTCCAAAGATGAACCCATAAGGCTCATTCCATAAAGAAATAATCCAACACCGCCTAATAATTGTAATATCGATAAAATATCCATATTTTTCTCCTCCGTGTTTTTAAGTTAACTAAAATCACACATAGTATATTATAAGGTGTTTTTATATGTTTGTCACGGAAAAATTGGCAAAAATATCAGTTTGTAATTTGAATAAGAATAGGAAAAAACTGGATTTTAAATGATGCTTGTGGTAGAATAAAGAGAATTTTTAATTATTTTAAAGAGAGGATAGATTATATGAATGATTCACTAATATGGATTTTGCTTTCATTTGCTGCCTATTTGCTTGTAATGGTTATAATTGGAGCAATGTACGCAAAAAAAACAAAAAATTCTGCAGATTTTTTTCTTGGTGGAAGAAATTTGAACGGATGGGTTGCAGCCCTATCTGCACAGGCCTCCGATATGAGCGGATGGCTTTTAATGGGATTACCCGGAAGCATTTATGCATTTGGTACAGGACAGGCATGGATTGCTATTGGTCTTTTTGTTGGTACGGTATGTAATTGGCTGTTTGTGTCATCAAGGCTGAGAAGATATACAATTCGCGCCAATAATTCGCTTACACTGCCGGCTTATCTGGAAAACCGTTTTCATGATAAAAGGCAGATTTTACTTATTGTATCTTCTTTAGTTATTGTTATTTTCTTTTTGGTATATACAGCATCAGCACTTACAGCAGGAGGTAAGTTATTTACTTCTGTGTTTGGTGTGGATTATAATATTGCTCTTACAGTTGGAGCGCTTGTAATTTTAGTCTATACTTTTTTGGGTGGTTTTATGGCCGTATGTACAACAGACTTTATTCAGGGAACCTTAATGCTGGTTGGTATTTTATGCGTGCCTTTGGTTGCTTATTTTTTAGTTGGGGCAGAAAATGTTGTTTCCGTATTAAATGATTCTGGCGTAACAGGTGGGGCAAGCTCATTTTTAAATATAATGCATGACTCCGGGGAACCGGTATCTGCTGTGTATATTATTTCACAGCTTGCCTGGGGATTTGGATATTTTGGAATGCCTCATATTTTGGTACGGTTTATGGCAGTATCCAGTGAGAAGGAATTAAAAAAATCAAAGGCAGTTGCAATTATATGGGTTGCCCTTTCACTTAGTTTTGCTGTGATTATCGGAATTGTTGGAAGAGCATATCTGTTTCCGGCTGTTTTAGGGGAAACGACGGATATCAGCGCAGAAAATGTATTTATTGAGATGATAAAGAAGATTTTTATGGAAGAATGGAATCTTGCTTTTGTTGGAGGTCTGTTTCTTTGCGGTATCCTGGCAGCAATTATGTCTACAGCAGATTCTCAGCTGCTGGTGACAGCATCAGCTGTTGCAGAGGATTTGTATAAAGGTGTATTCAAAAAGGATGCAAAGGATGAGACGGTTTTAAATGTCAGCCGCCTTACGGTTGTGATTGTAGCTGTTTTTGCATATCTGATTGCCTTAAATCCGGACAGCTCTGTCATGGGTCTTGTTTCTAATGCCTGGGCTGGGTTTGGTGCAGCATTTGGACCAATTGTTTTATTATCACTATATTGGAAACGCGTGAATCTGCCGGGCGCAATTGCAGGTATTATTTCAGGTGCATTAACGGTAATCATATGGGATTATATTCCAATATTCAAAACAGGTGTTTTGGATGAAACGGGAAAAGAGATTGTGGGTACATTAGGAACACAGACCGGTTTGTATTCTCTGGCTATTGGTTTTTTATTGAGCCTGGTGTTGATTGTCGTCGTTTCACTTGCGACAAAAGCACCATCTGAGGAAATTATAAAGGAATTTGATGATATGAAGAATAATAATATTTAAAATAAATCGAGTAGGCAGAAGCCTACTCGATTATATATTATATAAGGGAGAATATAATGAAAAAAATACTATAGTTATAATATATAGGATAGATATGAACAAATTATGACGTTGTAAAAAACAATTTGAGAACAATTGGGGAAATTTATGGATTATTGTATTATGTGTATAGGTAAAATTAAGGATTCTTTTTATAGGGAACGAATTTTAAATGTGTGTAGAGAAATTAACCGTAGGAAAAATCAGGTTGAAATTATAGAATTTGCAGATGAGAAAATACCTGATCGTATAAATGAAAAAGGAAGAAATTTAATTTTAGAAAAAGAGGGAAAACCAATTCTTGAAAAAATTGGAAAAAAGGATTATGTAATTGCGCTTTGCGTAGAGGGAAAAGAAATTACGACAAAGCAGCACATTAATATTGTAATGGATGCAGCAGAGCGTGGATATGGAAGGATTACTTATTTGATAGGCGGTTCGCTGGGGCTTTCTGAAGCTGTGAAAAGGGCAGCAAATCAAAGAATAAGTTTTTCGAAGATGACATTTCCACATCAATTGATGAGGATGGTATTATGCGAGGAAATCCAACACATAACAAATTATTTGTGATAGGTTTTACCCTGTAGTATAGTGTAACTGCGGTAGAGTTGTTCAAATAGTAATACTGTCAGTGTTTCGGAAGCAAGACTGCAGCCTGTAAGTGAAAAGGTTCGTACCACGGTTTTAGAGAGAAAAACCGAAAGACATTCGTAGAGTAGCTTTTCGTTATAGCCAACATATATACAGACATGGGATTTGCCGCTTAATTGAAGCTCCATTATTATTTTTGCGAATTCTTCAGAGGAAAAGCTGGATATACCGATTGTTAGTATAAAAATGTGGCAGTTTTCAATATTAACGTGATCGGGGATTGAGGGTAGAATATCCACTGACAGGCTCGTTTCACAATAAGAGGATAAACGTTTTTGGAATTCCCTGATTGCTTCTAAATGAGCAGTAGATACAGTTTTTTTATTACAGTAGATATGAAAATGCATAAGAGCCCTCCATTCAACAACCCCGCAGCAATAGTTAAATGCACCAGAGAGGAATCGAACCTCCGCACATGGCTCCGGAGGCCATTGCTCTATCCACTGAGCTACTGGTGCATCGCAATATATAATACTACAAAAATCAGAAAATAGCAAACGAATCTTGCATTTTAATATTCATTTTGTTAATATTGTTATATAATGTGTTTTAATTTTTAGTTATTTAGGAGAATATCATGAAGAAAAATATTTTTG
>JAIDHZ010000084.1 GCA_029052995.1 Lachnospiraceae bacterium
GTAACCAAGGGTGGAGAAAATACGCTGAAGATATATTATAACTATACACCGGATAAGGCAGACTACAAGGTAGAGTATTATTTACAGGATAAGGATGACCCAACTGTATATAACAAGCAGGATAAGGATACGGTAACCAAGACCGGGGTAATTGTAGGAACACCAGTGTCCGACACTGAACATCCAAAGACATATACAGATTATACGTATACAACAGTGGCTGGGAAATCCATTCCGGATATCACGGTAACCAAGGGTGGAGAAAATACGCTGAAGATATATTATAACTATACACCGGATAAGGCAGACTACAAGGTAGAGTACTATTTACAGGATAAGGATAATCCGGAAGTATATAACAAGCAGGATGCGGATACGGAAACCAGGACCGGGGTAATTGTAGGAACGAAAGTGTACGACACTGAACATCCAAAGACGTATACAGATTATACGTATACAACAGTGGCTGGGAAATCCATTCCGGATATCACAGTATCCAAGGATGGGGAAAATACGCTGAAGATATATTATAACTATACGCCGGATAAGGCAGACTATAAGGTAGAGTATTATTTACAGGATAAGGATAATCCGGAAGTATATAACAAGCAGGATGCGGATACGGTAACCAAGACCGGGGTAATTATAGGAACAGAGGTGTCTGACACTGAATATTCAAAGACGTATCAGAGTTATGAGTATACAACAGTAACCGGAAAATCTATTGCAGATATCACAGTAACCAAGGGTGGAGAAAATACCTTAAAATTATACTATAATTTGATCAAGACTACATATAAGACAGAATATTACTTAAAGCAGCCTGATGGAACATATCGTTTAGAAGATACAATTCCTGGTAATGAGGTTATTCCAGGGACAACGGTAAATGCTACAGAGATTCCATATCCTGGTTATACACATGTACAGAATGACTTGTCTCATGAAACGGATGTTGTACAGCCGGATGGTTCTACAGTATTGAAGGTATATTATGATCCGGTGAAGCCGCAGTATAAGGTTGAGTATTATGTGGAACAGCCGGATGGCAGTTATAAACTCTATACTGAAACTACAGGATTAACAGGTGAAACAGGTCAGAGTGTAAAAGCTGAGATTATTACAATTAATGGTTACTCTCATATACAGACAACTCAATCGAAGGAAAGCGGTACCATTGCAGCTGATGGTTCTACCGTTTTGAAGGTATATTATAAGCTGAATGATACTCCAATTATACAGCCGCCGGTTACTACGGAGTCTCCGACGACTACTGAAGAGGAGGAAGAAGAGGAAGATGATGATGACGAGGATGAAGATGAACCGGAAAGTAAGTCAACAAAATCAGCCAAAACTGGAGATGAGACTGATTTAGGATTCTTATTTGTCATAATGTTGTCAGCAGTGACAGGCAGTGCGGTTTGCCTGTATATCAGAAAAAAAGAGGACGAATAGTAAATGCATAAAAGGTCTGCCACACTAAGCAGAATTGTCACTATATAGTGAAAATAGTCTTGGTGAGGCAGATCTTTTAATTTTGTATTAAAAAAAGAACCGCCTTAAACGGCGGTTCTGCAGTTATTTTCTCTGTTCAAGAAGTTTCTTGAGACGGGCAATTTCTGCATTCTTGTCAGCGATTTCCGCATCCTTTTTACGAATAATCCTCCTGACTAACTTATTATGAGCGCTTATGCTTTGTCCAGTGTCAAACATACGAACCACCTCACTTCTGTTCCTGATAAGAAAATCCCTTAGGATATCATTGTCAATGCAGTACTCAACTGCCATGTCAATGGCTGTGCCGAGTGTTCTGCCCTCTGACGTATATTCCCTGACTTTTGAGACAAGTTGTGCATACTCGGAAAGCGTCTGGCATCCGTTAAGTATATCTTTGCTGTGTCCCAGATTAATATTAATTACCGTGGCAGTGCATTCCAGACAGGGATTGGTTCCTTTTTCGAAAGCATCAGACAACCGTAGCTCAAAGCGATCCGGTACGGATTCCTCCCCGTTATAAAATATAACGTAGCATGGGGAAGGCAGCTTAACCAAAGTACTGCCGTATATATCCAAATCGTTGGACTGGATATAAGCCCGGTAGATGCTTGCAAAATAATCAAGGCCACGGATTGGCATGTTCGGATTTAATGTACTCTGGTGCTCGTAAAGGTTAAGAATACTGCTGATAATAAAGGAACAGTCATTCTTGACACCGAGATACAGTATGTCATCAATTGTTGTGACTTCAATAAGACCCGGATCCGTATAATTGGAATGGTTAAGTGTATTATACAAACTTAACAGCTTAACCTTGTCTGAAAAAAGCCGTATAAACAGAAGATCCTTATAATTCCGTCTGGGATACAGAATCCTCATAATACGGCGCACCGCATAATTATACCGCCGTCTTGCCGGCAGATTTATAACGTTTAATAAATCTTTCCGTTTCATATGTGTTCTCCTTATTC
>JAIDHZ010000085.1 GCA_029052995.1 Lachnospiraceae bacterium
ACCATGAGTACCACCCTTAATAAAAGCCGTCACTTCTGACGGCAAATAAATCAATTACTGTTGTTGACTGCTCCGGCAGATGTCCGGAAGCTTTTCCGACCACGGAAGCAGGTTATCCAGAAATGACCGGTCCGTATCATCCAGATGTTCCATTAATTCGGTAATCAGATATTCCATATACCAGAATGGATTCAATCCGTTTGCTTTTGCGGTTTCTGTAATACTGTAAATAATCGCACTTGCCTTGGCTCCTTCGATGGTGTCAATCAACTTCCATGCATGCTTATGCAGACAGAAACTGCGAAGAGAGGTTTCTGTTTCATTATTATCCATCGGCACCTCTGGATCATTTAAAAATACCTTCAGGTTTTCCTCCTGATTGATACAGTATTTAAGCCCTTTCAATGTCATCTCGGAACTGATGCTGTTACTTTCCACCATCTGCTTTGCCCACGCAAAGAAAGCCTCTACCTGTGGTTTCACAGTCAGCCGGCGCATTTTTAACCGTTCCTCCGGTTTCAGTTCAGAGTATGAATTATCCAGATGGTAAATGGCGGCAATCTGCTGGAGTGCCTGGTATGCCACTGTGGTCTTCGCATTTTCCTTCTGCTTTCCTTTCAGTCCTTTTAAGACATCGGAAAATTTTCTGCGGCAGTGGGCATAGCATCCTGCAAACACGATATCCGGGTTTTCTTTGTCCATCTTCTGATAGGCAGAACCCATCCGTGACTACCACACCCTTGAATCCCTTTTGTTTTTTCAATCTTACTTTCAATACTGATATATCTTCCTACCACATATCCCTGCCGATACAACAATAGTGTCGTAAGCAAACGAGACATACGTCCGTTACCATCATTAAATGGATGCACACATAGAAAATCGTGAATGAATATCGGAATCAGTATCAGTGAATCCACTTCACAAGAATCAATAACATGGTTGAAACTCTCACATATTTCCTCAATCGCACTCGGTGTTTCATGCAGTGCAAGTGGTGTAAATATAACTCTCTGCGTTGCATCTGCATTATTCTCTACAACCACATTTTGAGTATTCTTATATCTTCCACCTATTGCTTTCTCAGAGTATTTATATAAAACTCTGTGCAACTGGAGAATATATGACGAACGAATCGGGATATACTCATAACTTTCATGTATCGTATTAAGCACATCTCGGTATCCCATAATTTCCTCTTCATCTCTATTTCGTGGTGTGGTTTTATCCATGCAGAGCTGCTGAATACGTGTTGATGTAGTTACAATTCCCTCAATCTTATTAGATGCCCCGGTGCTCTGAATCTTCGCAATCTCTACCAGTTTTTCAAGTGCTGCCGGCTTCTATTTCAGATACAACTCCTGACGTCCTTTAAATTCGTGAATCTGAGCCACCAAGCCAAGCACTTCGGAATCCCACTGGTATTCTTTTAATTTTCTATAGTCAAAACTTCTCAATCGCCTACCGCCTTTCCTTTCTCCTAATTCTAGCATTATTTTAGGCGTATTTCAATTTCTTTAGGAGTTTTTTCACCTAAAAATATATCCATTTTAGGTGATTTTATTCAAAAACGCAGTAACCATCTAGATTATCACTAATGACTACTGCTTCGTTTTTATTATATTAACGATTACCATTCATAATAATAAAATCTGCTTCAGGGTGCTCGTCTTCAATCATTCACAATTTGTTTTCGCCTATATGGTAGTAGGCAGCAGCTTATGTAATCGTCAACGTATATCGTTCCCATACGTGGATTTCCCCCTTTGCACATTCTTCTTGTCTCATTGCTTATCTCCTGCGTTATACCTACACAGTTCCCAATATCTCGATTTTAGGAATTGCACAATAGTTACTGTTCCGTTATCACACAACACATGAAACCAATCTATACAGTTATTTTTTGCATATAACAGAAGTTCCGCATAACTTTCTATACCATTTACCATACAAAACTCCAGCATTTCTCCGATTGCTGTATATTTATCGCTTGCAACAGCCACTTTTTCCAAGACAAAACGCAATGCAATTCTCTCTAAAAGATGAATTGCAACATGAATCCTGTCTTAAAGCTGGAGCTTTCTGATAGCAGTATCAAAAATACATCTCAGAATAAAGCGAATAATTTCTGATACTGTCAACATCTTTCAGACATACTAACTGCTTCAACCGCAACACTTCCACCCCTTACAATCTCAATCTTGTTTGCAAACTTTCTTTTCAGCAAGGCTATTAAATCATCATTACTGTTTTCTGTCTGGGTACATTCCAAAAGAACAGTAGTGCCATCATAGTCAATAATTGCAACTCCGAATACTTTTGAAATCCGAAACAGTTCCGTTATATCTGCATCCGAACAATGATTCACCTTAACAAATAAAATTTCTTTCATGTGGATAGGTGTATCTGTATAATCTACCACTTTGATTACCTCAACACTTCTGGCGAGCTGCTTTTTTATCTGCTCAAAAGTCCTGTCATCGCTTGTCAAGCTAATTGTCATTCGTGATATGGTACTGTCCTCAGTGACTCCAACTGTCAAGCTGTCCAGATTATAAGACTTTCCAGAAAACAAACCCGAAATTCGGGCGAGTACACCTATTTCATTTTCAACAAATAAACAAATCCATCTTTTTTTCATTCTCTGTTTTCCTCTCTTTCTAAAATCATATCATTAAGGGATTTCCCCGGCGGAACAATCGGCATTACATTGATTTCTCTGTCTATGATAAATTCAATAACAGTAGGAGTTTTTGTATTCTGCTTCGCACTGATCAAAGCTGTTTTTATATCCTCTGCCTTTGTGACACGAATTCCTTTTGCACCATAGCTTTCTGCCAGTGTAACGAAATCAGGCGTATATTCCGGACAAGAATGATCAGGCTGGTTACAGCCTATCTCACAGCTTCTCCGATAACGCATACAGGTACTCGAATATCGTCTTTCATAAAACATTTCCTGCCATTGCCGCACATTTCCTAAATATCCGTTATTCAATATGCAGATGATGATTGGCAGTTCATAAACAACGGCAGTCGCCATTTCCTGAATATTCATCTGAATACCACCATCCCCGGATATAACAATAACATCCTTATGGGGATTGCCAAGTTTCGCACCGATTGCAGCAGGAAAACCATATCCCATTGTTCCCAAGCCACCAGATGTCAACATTTGCTTATTCTCACCAATATCAAGAAATTGTGTTGTCCATAATTGATTTTGACCTACATCAGTAGTGATAACAGGATCTTTGAACAATTCATTTATGGATTGAATCACCATTTGTGGTGTCAAACCGACTTCCCCCATATCAATCGGATATTCCACTTTCCAACGGTTGATTTCATCTATCCACTCTGAGATGTGGAGTGGCTTTGCCTTTTCAAGCAAAGCGCATATCGCCTTTTTCGCATCCGCTACAATAGGAACATCCACATCAATATTGCGGGAAATAGATGCCGCATCCACATCAATATGAATAATCTTTGCATTTACCGCAAATTCTTCTATTTTTCCCGTAATGCGGTCATTGAACCGTGTTCCTATTGAAAAAAGAACATCGCAATTACTGATTGCTGAATTGGCGGCATAGCTCCCATGAATACCTATATTGCCAACATATAAACTGTTCGTTGTCGGAATTGCACCTTTTCCCATAATAGTCGTAATAACAGGTACGCCTGTCAGCTCTGCAAGCTGTGTCATTTCTTTATTTGCATGTGCAATATTAACTCCGCCGCCTATCAGAAAAACAGGCTTCACTGCATGGTTCAAGATGTCCAACGACTTATTTAACTGTCCCATATGTAGGGAAGTATTCGGCTTGTAACCTCTGACCGTAATTTCTTTTGGATAAAAATCACTGCCGTAAGCCTTCTGGACATCCTTTGGCAGATCAACAACTACTACCCCCGGTTTTCCTGTCTTTGCAATATAAAATGCCTTTTTAATTGTTTCTGCCAAATCTTCCCTCTTTCGTACCATTACGGCATATTTACAGATACTTCTTGTGATACCCACAATGTCCACTTCCTGAAAAGCATCATTCCCAATA
>JAIDHZ010000086.1 GCA_029052995.1 Lachnospiraceae bacterium
AGGTACCTTACACATCACATCTGCACCGTTGGCACCCTGCTGACGTTTTTTATTTCCTTCTTTCCCATCTTCGGCACAGTACTTACGGACATGTCTAAAGTCATTTAATGTATTGAGTCCCTCGTCCACAACAAATATTACATCTCCGCCTTTTCCGCCGTCACCTCCGTCAGGACCACCAGCCGGCACATATAACTCCCGACGAAAGCTGACATGGCCATCCCCGCCCTTTCCGGAACGGATTAATATCTTCGCTCGATCAGCAAACATAATCATTCTCCTTAAAATAAGGTATCGTTCAGAAACCATACCATATCATACAGCACACTATTTTGGACAGTAACAAAATAAGAGCTGGAGAAAATACTCCAGCCCATTCATGCTAATAATTACTCATTAACGGATACAGGGTAGATAGAAACCTGCTTCCTGTCTCTGCCCTTTCTCTCATAGCGCACAACGCCATCAACCAAAGCAAATAAAGTATCATCCTTGCCACGTCCTACGTTAACACCCGGATGAATTTTAGTTCCGCGCTGTCTGTATAGAATATTACCAGCTTTAACAAACTGACCATCTGCTCTTTTCGCACCAAGTCTTTTAGACTCTGAATCTCTACCATTCTTAGTAGAACCCATACCTTTCTTATGTGCAAATAACTGAAGGTTAAGCTTTAACATAATCACACCTCCTGATTCAAAATTGAAATGTACTTCTTACCATACTTCTCTTCAATTGTAGTGATTCCAAGTAAAAATGACTGAAATAACAGCTCTGCTTTTTCGCTTGGCATACACTTCAAAATGACATTTTGGAAATTAATCTTCTCGCTTCCATTAATCTCTTTTTGGTCATCTGTAAAGTTCTCCAGGGAATTTACCAAATTAATGTACAAAATAGATACCGCACTACAAACAATATCCTTTCCCTTCCTGCCATATTCGGCATGTCCCTCCAACTGGACTCCGACTATATGTTCATTTTTCCAAAAAACGGTCGCTGTAATCATAACTTTAATTAAGCATTGATTGCTTTAATCTCGACCTTTGTGAATGGCTGTCTGTGACCATTCTTTTTGTGATAGCCGGTTTTTCTCTTATACTTATAAACAACAACCTTCTTAGCCTTGCCATTCTCAATTACATTAGCTGTAACACTTGAGTTAGCAACTTCATCGCCACATAATAAATCCTTGTCGTTGTTGATAGCAATAACATCAAACTTTACTTCAGAACCAGCTTCTGCATTAAGCTTTTCTACTCTAATGATATCACCTTCAGCTACCTTGTACTGCTTGCCACCTGTTGCAATAATTGCGTACATACGGTTACCTCCTATTATCATTACTCGCCAGGTATGGTGATGTCTATGCTTAAAAACAGACACACTTTGACCTCCCTGTGCGGCATACTTGAATATATTAACAAAAAGCCTTCTGCTTGTCAACTCTTTTGCGTGATTTTTCAGGCTATTTTGTAAGAAATAATTTAAAATGTTACCGCAGGCAAATTTCATCATTTTTTATACAAATCACTTCATGCAACGGACGCCTTACTTTCTTTCTTGTCAATTCAAACACATCAAGCTTAGTAATATCCACAAAGCTTGAGGGAATTTTATCTTTGTAAAGTCCGCTCTTTAAACACTTCACAAGGCTGTCTTTATATTCTGCATTTTCCATATTAATAAAATCAATCATAATGATGCCTGAAAGATTGCGGAGTCTTAGCTGCCTTGTAATCTCTTTCGCTGCTTCCATGTTGGTTTCAAAAATATGGGTTTCCATTTTCTTCTTTTTTATGGATTTACCGGAATTGACATCAATAACTACCATTGCTTCTGTCGGCTCAATCACAAGAAATCCGCCTGATTTCAACCAAACCTTTTTTTTCAAAATATGGGAAAGCTCTGTCTCTAAGCTTAACAGCTTAACTAACGGATATTCCTCATCGTAAAATACCGCTTTTTCTGTACCATAGCGCCGGCTTACCGCATCATACACATCCGGGAGGTCTGTCTTTATCTCATTCAATCTTGTAATTCCATATTCCTCTAAAATTGCCAGATATCCGCTGGCTCCCTCGTAAAGCATTCCTGTTCTCTTCTCATATAAAGCCCGTTCCAGCATTGCATCAAGCTGTCTTTCCAAATCCTTAAGTTCTGCTAAAATAACCTCATTCTCCGCTTTCTCACAGGCAGTCCGAAAGACAATGCCGTATTTTTGATAATCTGCTGCCATGCTGCGAAGACAGTCCCCTCTTTCCGTATCCTTAATTTTTTTGGAAACACCAACGCTTCCTTCCAATAAATCAATTGCCGTATAATCCCCGCTTAAGCTGATATTTCCAGTAACCTTTGCCTGCTTCATTTTCTGCGGCTCCTGTTCTACCTGAACAAGGATTAAATCTCCCTCCGCAATAGCTGTCAGCCCCTTTGGTATCTTACGATTTAAAATAACCGCCGGCTTATCATTCAAAGGAAGGTATCCCGAATGCTCCCTGTCAAGCCTGATAAATGCAGACTGAATATTTTTCACAACTTTTTCCACCCTGCCAATATAAATGCTGCCAATCCGCAGAGTGTCATCCCCGGTAAAGGGATGACACTCTGCTAATCTGTCATTTTCATATAAAAACAGGCAGCGTATCCTGTTAACTTCCGTTATAACTGCTCGTACCATAACTGCTCTCCTATGATTATCCCGTCCACAACTTAATCACTAAGGAACTGTTAAGAAATAATTTTTAAATAGTGCTATCGTAGAAAAAGACAAGCAATATTAAAAGTTATTTCTTAACAGTTCCTTAGCTATGTTAGCATAACCGGAACCGAAAAGCAACCTATCCAAGCATCACATCTAATACAAATAACCTTTGATGGTAACCTTGTCCTTGTCATAGTAC
>JAIDHZ010000087.1 GCA_029052995.1 Lachnospiraceae bacterium
ATGCAATGTATACTGAAGAATTATGACACCAGGCAGATGTTGGAGGGATTGGGATGGCACAGTTCAATTATAAAGCGGTGGACAGCAACGGCAAGGCTAAGAAAGGTACTATAGATGCTACAGACCGCGAGAAAGCGGTAGGAAAACTGAAAGCGGAAGGTCTTTCGGTAACTGAGATAAAGGATGCCGGTGAGAGCGGTGGAGGCGCCCGCCTTGGCAAGAAAAAGGTTAAGTCCCGGGAACTGTCGGTTTTGTGCAAACAGTTGGTAAGCATTTTGGACGCCGGAGTTACGGTTGTTACAGCTCTTGAGATGCTGACGGAACAGTTGGAGAACAAGATACTGAGAGCGGCGCTGATAGAATCCAAGGTTTACGTTGAGAAAGGTGGCAATTTGTCTGACTCGTTCAGACTGAATCCGGATGTGTTTCCACCGATTATGATTAATATGTGTGCAGCTGGTGAGGTTTCGGGCAATATTGAGGTTGCGTTTGACCGCTTGGCTACGCATTTTGAAAAAGATGATGCCCTGAAAGGCAAGATTAAAAGTGCCCTTACATATCCGATTATGGTATTGGTAGTTGCGGTAATTGTTATTATTGTGGTTATGATTGTGGTTATCCCTAATTTTGTAACCATGTTTGAAGATATGGGAACGACGCTTCCGTTGGCTACACGGATGATGATGGCAGGAAGTGACTTTGTGATACATAGATGGTATATTCTTATTGCTATTGTATTTGGAATTACTGTAGGCATAAAGGCGTTCAAAGCTACGGAGAATGGGGAGATGTTCTTTGCAAAAATAGCAATTAATGCCCCGATTTTCAGTGATATGGTTGTTAAACAGAATGCAGCCCGCTTTGCGAGGAATTTAAGCACGCTGATGGCAGCAGGTATCCCGATGTTAGATGCTATTGAACAGGTTGCTAAGATGATGAGCAATAAGATTTTCCGGGATGGTCTTATGAATACTAAGGCACAGGTTGCCAAAGGACTGCCTTTGTCTAAGCCTCTTAAGGATATGGAAGTTTTTCCTACCATGTTAGTACAGATGGTGAAGATTGGTGAAGAGACAGGTAATATTGAAGATATGATGGATAAGGTTGCTGATCTCTATGAGAGGGAAGTTGACCTTGCTACAGAATCCCTTACGGCGGCTATGGAACCCCTTACTATGGTATTTCTTGCATGTATTGTAGGAATGATTGTAGCTGCGGTATATGGACCGATTCTTAGTATGTACAATGGTATTGATAACATATAATCAATGTATATGGCAGAGTATATATGCCAGTCTGCCGGATAAGGCAGATGTATTTGTTTAATTTATGGTTAATTCTGCTGATGGCCACAGCAGTTTTAATAAAAATACTATAAAATGATCAGAAAAGGAGAGATGATTATGAAAAAAATGAACAAAGGTTTTTCGATGGTTGAGCTTATTATCGTTATTGCGATTATGGCTATCTTGGCAGGTGCTTTAGCACCAGCACTTATCCGTTACATCAACAAGTCTAGAATCTCAACAGATATTCAGACTGCTAACACGATTGCAACGGGTATCCAGACTGCAATTGCAAATGAAGGTGGATATGATGAGGCTGTTGCAAACTATAACACGGCTTGGTATGATTGTACCACTGTTTGGGGTAAGACTGATGATTTTGCGGAGTCTTTGAAGACTACTGTAGGAAGCAAGGCACCACAGGTTAAGTCTAAAAAGTGTGTGTCTAAGGGTGGTTCAGCAGCTACAGGTTCTGCAAGTGACAAGGAATTCTATTTCTATATTGATATGGATAAGAATGCTGTTCTTGTTAGACTTGGTGATACTTCAGGCGATCATTTGGCATTCCCTACTGCCGCTGAATGCCTGCAGAATGAAGAGGCAACACATACTGCTACAGCAGCAGCAGCAGTTTCCGCTTTATAATATTTGTGATTTAATATTAATACATAACAATCCTCTCTTATTGGGAGGATTGTTATATATAGGCAGGAATGAATGATATGGAATTTGTTTTTGTGCTCGGGATAGGAATTATAATCAGTTGTTTCAGTTGGCTTGCAATTCCGTTATCCTGTTTTATTTCTAAAATGGAAGATGAAAAGGTATGTCAGCAGTGCGATAAGAATGATGGGTGCTTCGCAAGGAAGAAGAGCCGTTTTTTTCGTTATGATAATATGAACGCATGGATGCTGGTATCTTTTTTAAAAATCAGGAAACAGTGTCCCAACGTTTTAGATTGTTCTTTAAAAAACAAGGTGTACTGTTTTATTTCCTGTATTATTTTGTTTCTTATCCCTTTTTGGTCGGAGGGAATGAGACTTACAGGGTTTCTCTATGGGACTGCTGCTGCAGCGTTGCTTTTTTTAAGCATTGTGGACTGGAATACCCAGTATATCCCGTTAGAGACGAGTGGAATTATATTAATATGCGGATTAGTCCGTATGTTTGCAGATTTATCTAATTGGGTGGATTATATAATTGGTCTTTTGGCGGTCAGCGGTTTTTTATGCATTTTTAACCGGATTGCAACACCGGTTCTCCGTAAGCGGTATCAGGGGGAACGGGAGGTTGACGGTGGCATGGGGGACGGCGACATCAAATTAATGGCAGCAACTGGCTTACTTTTAGGCTGGAAACTTAATTTTTTGGCATTGGCAATCGGCTGTATAGCCGGGTCGGTTATACATTTGATTCTGATGAAGGTTAAGGGGAGTGACAGGCAGTTTGCTCTCGGACCGTATTTGTCATTGGGTGTTTATATAACAATGATATTCGGCGAACAGCTTGTGGGCTGGTATCTGGACATGACAGTAAACATGATGGGTATTGCGCCCGTATAAAATAACTTCTGATTAGCGAGGGAGGCTATAGTATGGCAAAGAATGATAAAGTCCTGACAGTGGACATAACAAATGAAAGTATTACAATTGTTGAAGTGACACCTTCAGAAAAAAAACAGACAAATATACATAATGTATTGATTTTTGAAACACCGGAGGATGTCTATGAAGATGGAATGATTAGAGATCCGGAAAAGATTGCTGCGGCAATCAAAGAACAGTTAGCGGCAAATGGAATTACAAATAAAAATCTAATTTTTATTTTGACTTCTACAAAGGTTGTTAACCGCGAAGTTTTGATTCCGGAAGTAAAAGAGAATAAAGTCAAGGGGATTATTGCAGCAAATGCATCGGAATACTTCCCTGTTAATATAGAGGATTACATAGTGTCGCACTCTATATTGGAACATATCGTGAATGAAGATAAATCAAAACAAATCAAGCTTATGGTTGTGGCTGCTCCGACGGCTATGGTAAAAGGTTATTATGAAGTCGGGAGCCTGCTTGGAATGACTGTACAGTCTATTGATTATGTCGGCAATGCAATGCTGCAGCTTATTAAGACGCAGACGAGTTCCAATAGTACGACAATGGTAATCCAGTTGGGCAGTGATTCTACAATTCTTAACATTGTAAAAGGCAATACACTGCTGCTCCAAAGAACAGTTCCTTACGGAACGAATGGCGTTGTTCAGGAAATTATGGATGAAAAAGGCGTTGATGCAACAACGGCAATGTCCATGCTTCAGAATGAACGCCTGATTACCGTTGATTTTGATGATAATGCTGCAACGGGTGAATTCCGTTATCTTATTAACAATATAGGGCGTGTTATTGACTATTATGTAACAAAGAATCCGGATAATCCGATTGATGATGTATATTTAACCGGTGATGGCGCCTTAATCCGAGGTATTGACGGTCTGTTTAAGATTCAGCTTAATATACAGACAAGAATTATGGACAGTCTTTACAATGTGAAATTTGCCCCCCAGATTGACCTTAAAATCTACAATCCCGTTTATTTGATTGCAGCAATTGGCGCTTCCTTTGCGCCGATGGGATTCAGTGTTACTGAGGTTAAGAAAAGCACATCAGGCAGTACGGATTATATGAAGGGGGCTATTGCTGCGGCGGTGGTTTTTGTGGCAATTGGAGGTGCCGTGTGTGCAGTGTCTATTGTTATGAAAAATTCATCTCAGCAAAAGAAAGACAATCTTAACCAGCAGATTATGGCGATTCAGGATATAGATCAGATTATAAGCGAGTATGATTATAGAAAAGCAATGTATGAAGATGCAATGACTATGTATGACCAGACCCGTACATTGAATGAAAATGTCAGCATGTTTATTGAGGCGATGGAGGAAAATCAGCCGAAGGACATGATTATTACGGATTACAGCTCGGATGCTGATGGGGTGGATATTACAGGAAGTGCTGCTTCCTATGATTCTATCGCAAAGCTTATCGTACAGTTAAAAAAGGTTGAGTGCATTGAAAATGTATTTGTAACTAGTATTGATGAGGCTACGGATACAGACAGCGGCAAGGTTAATTTTGAATTTTCACTACAGTGTAACTTTGTTTCTATGGTGGAAGAAGATCCTGAGGATGAATTAGGCAGTGATGCGGGTGATGCAACACTGCAGGCTGAATAGGAGGGGATGGCATATGAAAAACAATTCAGGAATCGCAATGTTAGTGGGGTTATTAGGATTTGCAGTGTGCGTGTTGTCCATTATTTATATTGCAAAGCCTAATTTTGAAAACAGACAGGCAATAGAGGCTGAATGTCTGCAGCTACAGGCAAGGCTTCAGGAACTACAGGCAAAGCAGGCAGACCGTGAGAAGTATGAGGCAGGCATTGTGGAATATACGGAAAAGTATGAGTCTATATTAAATGCCTTTCCGGCGGATCTTAATCAGGAAATTACAATTATGTTTTTACAGGGAATTAAGGATGACAATGATTTTGACATTGCCTCATTGGGGCTGGGAGAAAAGGAACCGTTTTATACCTTAGGAAATGGAGGTGCAGACGCAACTCTTGGAACAGCAGGTACATCTGCGGCAGGGACGGAAGCAGCCGGGACAGAGGCAACAACAGAAGCAGCTGGGGCTACGGCAACAACGGAAGCGGCTGCGGGGAGTGAAACAGGCGCTCTTGTGGAAGGTGGTACGGGGGAAGACCCTAACGAGCTTGTCTGCTACAGCGCAGAATTCCCAATCACCTATACGGGTTCTTATAAATCATTAAAGGATGTTGTCAGCTATATTGATAATTTTTCTGACCGCATGACCGTGGATTCATTAAAAATCCAGTATAAAGGGGATGGTATTTACAGCGGAGATTTGGATCTTTCCTGTTATTCCGTGGAGGGAGCTGAAAGACCGGAGCGGAGCTTAGAGCTTAATCAGGTAGAGATTGGTGTGGATAATATCTTTGAAGGCGGCAACGGCGGCGGCAGTTCTTCATCCGGTTCATCCTTGAATAAATATGATGATAAGGACGGAGCAGCAATCGAGTCATCTTATGATTTTTATGCAATGCTTAATGCTGCAACCAGTGATGTGTCTGCAAAAGTTATAGGACAGAACGGCAGTGGTAAAGAAAAGACTGTTATTACCAATAGCGATAATACGGTGTCAAGCCTTACCTATGATATTCATGAGACGGATGGTAAGATTTACTGTAAGTATACATTAGACGGCAATCAGACATATGAGGCTGAAGTGGTTTCCGCAGAGGATATAAAGATTCTGATTCAGTCTTCTGCCAAGAAGAATGATGATGATAAGGCAGGTGTTAAGATTACAATTAATAATTCAACTTCCATGCCGGTATATGTTAAGGTGAGTGGGGACGATTCTGTTTCACCGAGGGTAACGGTTACAAAGACAGGTTCAGTAAAGGTATATCAATAGAATGGAGTGATGGTCCATGGTGCGTAAAGTGAATAAAGGTTTCAGTATAGTTGAAGTGTTAATCGCTGTGACAATATTTTTGATTCTGATGGTGCCGATTGTTACATCACTGGTTTCAAGTATGAAGACAACTACTGCCGGAAAGGAGCTTCAATACCGTAATGAATATGCACAGAATCTGATAGAAAGTGTAAAAGAGGTATCGATTGACGTGCTCAATGATACATCATCTGCGGGTCCAGGGTATTTTACGGGATTAGGTTCAACCGGGGTTGCGGTTACACATTCCACTGACGACACCAAGTATAGCAAAGTAAATGCGGATGGTTCGGTAACTAAACTGCCTTTTGATACCTACCAGATTACGGGAAAGACTAATCTTGGTGTTGAGAAGGCAGAATATTCTTATCTGATTGAGATGAGCAGTGAGAAGTATGCAGAGGCAGAGTCTTTAGGAGGTATGGATCCTAATAACCTCAAATCAGGGATTGTGCAGGATTTGGATAAATCGAAGATGGCGCTTATCAGCGCCAACTTCGCAAATTATGATACACCTGCCTATGATGCACTGCTGACAAAGAAAATGTCAGAATTGAGAAAGAGAAAAGAAAAAAATGGCCAGCCTTACAATCCGGTAAGTGATGTAGATACGTTTAAGAATGATACCGGAAACAGAGTTATAGAGATTGCTGTAAAGGGTAATGCAGGTGTCGGTTATGATGTGACATGTACACTGAATTATACAGATAATTGTGGAGAGGCGTCAGAATCAGGTATAACTATTGGTAAAGCAGCAGGGATTGTTGAGTATAAGCCCTATGTCAAGCATTTTGATGAATTGTCCGATATTTATCTGATGTATAATGTCTGTGTATACAACAATCAATATGCAAATGATTTTATTACCTTTGATTTGTCGGGGTTGGATGAAAACACTAAAATTAATGTGTTTGTAATTGAAACAGCATCTGATTATTCTACAGATTTAAAATCTGCAAATACTTCAGAAGGTGCAAACTGGCTGAAAGGCGGAACTAATGGATTGTATCGGAAAGCAGGCGCAGCAGTACGTGACAGTGTCGAGATCAATATGGCCCTAAAGAACGCCAGCTTAACAGATAAAAAGAGGGATAATTTCCACGTATACCATAATATGTTAAAACCTTCTGTAGATGATTACCCAACAACTGCTGAATATAATGCTGCTGTTGCAGAGTGGAATAACCACAGTAAGAATCTGGATGTCAAATATGATTCAGCAGCTGCAACTAAGGTGCAGAATATATATAATGATACCAGCCATATATATGAGGCAGTATCACATATTGCAGGTTTAAACAAGGCTCAGGATGCAAACAGGGGGTTATATGAAATTAAGGTCTGGATGCAGAAGGGGAGTGTGGATGTAACTTCACTGAAGGCAGGAGACCCGGTATTGCAGGGAACAAGAGGAGGTGGTGAAATTGATTAAAAAGAGAAAGAAGATTAAGTCAAATCAGGGAAACAGTTTTATTGTTGTAGTGGCTACAATTTCTTTTCTTGCAGTTTTGACTACCGCACTGTTAGTTGCAGTAGCATTATGTTACCGTTTAAAGGCATACGATATCAATACCCGGGATAATTTTTATTATCTTGAGCAGGCGATGGATGAGATTTATGAAGGTGTAGGCGCTGTAAGCATGAAACACTTAAATGATGCATTTGATGAAACTGCTGAGGTAATTGTATATTATGATACCGATAAAAAGTCGTATGTTACCATGGATAACAGTGATGCAAACAAACTGATGAAGGCTGCATATCTCAGTAAGCTTAAAAATGATGTCAGATTCCAGGGTGACATTAATGCAAAGGCTGCTTTGGAAAGCTTTATCAGTAATTTGTATGCCCCTTCAACTGACCCTTCGCCGAATGTTGAAGGCATTCAGGTCAGTGTTGGTAACCCAACATGGAATGGGGATGTTCTTACACTTAAGGATGTTGTATTAAAAAGGGAAGCACAGTATAGTACAGTGAATACAAAAAAGAGTACAAAACCTGGGGCGACTTCATTTATACAGTCAATTACAACGGATATCACTATCGGGGTGCCTGATTTTGAGGTGGATTTTAACGCTATTGGAAATGATATAAGTGAGTTGTATGATTTTGCGTTGATTAGTGATATGGGTGTTGAGATTAGCGGTATAGGAGTGAGTTCAAATATTACAGGTAATGTATATGCTGCTTCTGATTTCTATAACAAGGAGTACAATAAGTCAGCATCCAATGGAAACGTACAGGACGAGGATGAAACTACCAGAAAGACAGCTTTAAATAATAAAGTTAATTCGTATTCGGATACACGTTTAACAGCGTGCAATGGAGTTAATGAAAAGAGTATGTATTCTGGTTTTTATGTAAGCGGGGCAAAGGTATCGGTTATGGCAGATAAACTGATTGTTCCGGGAAGCATTGCGGCGATGAACTGTGCAACCGTGGATATACTTGGAAGCATAGAAGCAGGCGGGGCTACGGCAACAAAGGTATGGGCAGATGGTATTGTACTTGGCGGCTATTCAAGAATGAAGGGTGCAAATCCAGATGACGGTTATACAGGCTCCACACTTAAAATGAAAGCAGATTCCTATGTTTATGATGATTTAGAGGTTAATGCTGTTTCCTCTTCTTTCTCTTTGGACGGAAGCTATTATGGTTATAATTATGCTTCAACAGACAACCGTACCTATAGTGCTGACTTTGTAGCTGCGTCGACAAAACGTAAATATACGGATAAGGTTACAATTAATGATGGTAATTATATAGCTGATGATGGAAGCGGCGGGCATTTGACAGGCCAGGCACATTATAACAGTAGTTCAGTTGTTGTAAATGGCAGTGATGCTACTTTGGATTTATCAAAAACAGGCACAATGTATATTGCAGGTCAGGCTTATGTGGAGATGTCGAAGTCTTCTACCCCCACTACAATAAATGTTACAACAGATCCCGATGGCACTGTTACAGAAACAGCCGAGGGACAGTCTTATGCATACGAGGGTAAGTCAGACGAGAACTATACGCGGAAAAATAATGACACGGCAGGCGGTGACCAGACAAGAATTCAGGATTACCGTACAGGCGAGGGTCTTTCTATTAAGAGTAACCAGTTGGCGTATATACCTCCCACTCAGTTTGATCAGGAGAAATATGAAGCTACCGGTAATCTGTATGTGAAATGGCCCAGTTATTTGAAGGATGTAGAGATAGATGTAGATGGGGACGGTATAAAAGAAAAGGTGTTCGAGAACATATGGGATGACATTGAGAATATTCCTGTTATTAAAACCGTTAGAAAGGAATATGACAGCGAAACCGACAGCTATGTATCAAGGGAGTATTATTTTTATGATTTTTCCGAGGCTGATATATCAATGAATGACTACATGGCGGCATACGCACAGCTCTTCGATCCTGCCACAGTTGCTCCAGGATATAGTGGTTCTGTCGGCAGCCTGGCAAACTTTTATGACATTACTGACTATGAATTTTTTAAGGTAAAGGATTTTACCGTGGTGGAGAATCTTTATTCAAATTCTGCAATTTCCATGGTTCAGGGCAGTAAGGTGAAAATTATTGCAGACAGTAAAAAGGTACAGCCGCTGCTTGATGCAAAGAATAATGAATTAAAGAGAGCGGCGCTTCAGCCGAGTGGGGCGGATGTAACAGATACTTCATCTGAATCTGATAAGACTATTTATGCTACAAAGGTTACTACAGGATTACAGAACAAATATAAAGAAATGAAAATGCTTTTGACAGATGAATCCACCAATGGGGATGCAGTTACT
>JAIDHZ010000088.1 GCA_029052995.1 Lachnospiraceae bacterium
CCTTTATTTATTGGTATTTACTCTTGCATAATCACACAAAAAAAGCTACAATAAATAAAATAGAAAAGATGAGGAGGTTAGGCGTATGACTTTTAAACATCAGAAAATGAAGATATATTCAAGTTATAATAATAAAGTCTCCATTGATGTAATTCCGGGACATTTTGCAACAAATCATTCACATATCACACATTACATTGATATGACGGTATTGAAATCACGCCAAAGCATGGCACGTGCGGCTGCTAAATCCATTGCCAGCGAATATGTAAGCAGTACAGTGGTTGATACAATTGTATGTATGGATGGAACAGAGGTTATTGGTTCCTACTTGGCAGAAGAACTTACCGATTCCGGAATCATGTCCATCAACCAGCATAAGGCAATGTATGTTGTAACTCCGGAATTTAATTCTGTTGGACAGATGATTTTCAGGGATAATTTACAGCCAATGATTAAAGGTAAGCATGTATTGTTCCTATTAGCCTCTGCTACTACCGGACGTACAATTGAACGAAGTCTGGAATGTCTGTCATACTACGGTGGTATTATTGCCGGTATTTCTGCAATCTTCTCCGTAAATGAGGTGATTTCTGACCATCCGGTTCATACACTATTCCACATAAATGACATTCCGGAATATAAGACCTATCCGCATAATGCATGTCCTTATTGCCAGTCAGGACAAAAAATTGAAGCGATTGTAAACAGTTACGGATATTCCAAGCTTTAGTGTAACGATTTTGCAGTTTCCTTAATATGTTAACAGGATAATAAAAATGCACGAATCTACAAGAATTCGTGCATTTTTATATCCTGCAAACCGATAAAACGCAGACATCATATCCGCCTGACTAATTTAGGAACTGTTAAGAAATAACTTTTAATATTGCTTGTCTTTTTCTACGATAGCACTATTTAAAAATTATTTCCGAATAGTTCCTTACACCCAAAATTAATAGGAAGTATTTACAATAGGAACACCTATTTTCAAATAGGTTTTATCCTGGGTTTCATCATAAGTCATCACAATCTGGAGATTTACCTTTTTATTATTTAGCTTTACAAAGGATTCCTCCTTCCTCGTATATCCATATATCGTATAAATACCATTTTCCCTAATGACATCCACCTTTTTTGCATCTGTGCTTTTCAGTATATTTTCCACAATTCCGATATCATTTTCATTAATTATTTCGCCTTTTTGTTCTGCCTCGATTTCTAGGCTTGTCTGTGCCTCTACTCCTATTTCTTCATAAACCCGCTTTACCTTTTGAAACAAGGCCTGTGCATTTTGAAGATCCGTTTTTGTCCTGATATCCATAATAATATACTGCTCCGGCTCACTGCCGGGCTTTATTATACTAATCAATTGTAAAGCAGCGTCCCCGCTTACCCCATTTCCTTTCAGTTCCAATTTCATATAATCATCATTATTTTCCAAGCCGAAAGCATACCCTTCTGTAATTCCAAGCTTATATGCCAGATTTTCTAACATTTCCTTTTTTATCTCATCTGTTATATCCATTGTACCAAAATATCCATATCCACTTATCCTTTCAGAAAATGCAACATCCTCTATAACAGAAAAAGCCGTTACTGCCTGATTATCATGCTTCATCTTTTCCTGGTAATTCACAAACATTTGAATAGCTACTATGCTCCATACCACAATCAGAAAACTAATCTTTACTTTTTTCGTCACAAAAAATGCCCCCAATCCTACCTCGTTTTTCATAGGATTGACGGCATTTTATTTTTTTATTCAAATAAGGAACTGTTCAGAAAGGATATACTAATTTATGTCTAAATGGGTGCTGTCCGGATTCATATTATCATATGTCTCCTTAACAGGCTCTTTTTTATCCTGTACATTATTAATATCTGTATGATAATATACCGGTGCCTGTGACGGTTCCAAATGCTTTTCTTCAGAAGCCGGTACATCATCCGGCGCAGCCTCTGCAGGCTGGCTCTCCTGCTGTACTACTGCCACGTTCTTAAGCTTAGGCACTGGCATCATATTTTTATATACCACACAGGTATCACACAGCATATCATGGAAACCCTGATGATCCTTAGTAACTAATACTGCAAAATAGCCTATACATAGTAGCGAAGACAAAAAACGACCTATTGTCTCACGATATAAAATATTTATAAATGTAAAACTACCATCTCTTGTAATGACCTCCAACCCCATTAAAAATTTACCAGGTGTGGAATGTGAAAAATAAGTTAACAAAACAAAATAAGCAGCCACCCCGATATAACTAAAAACATCTAATATAGAATAATCAAATAAGAAATTTGCCTTTAAAAAACTATCAGCCGGTGCAAATGAGAAAGGAAGCTTTACAATTCCGACTATTAAAGCTGCTATAAAACTGTCAATGGCAAAAGCAACCAGCCTGACGAAAAAACCGGCACATACTCTATTCTCCAATTGGTTTTGCATAGTACATTGGCACCCCGCTTCCTAACTGCTTCATCAAATCTACAAGCACCTCAGATTCTGATTTTTCTTTAGCAGATGCAATACTGCCAAAAATCTGCGAAAAATAGTTAACTGTGCGGGAAGGTTGGTAGAACCTATCCACTCCGCTTACTTCCTTAACATACTGGTCAAATTCTTCAGAACCCTTTATACCATCAATCAAGCCGGATTCTTCAGCCTGCTTCGCAGTATAAATTCTGCCATCCGCCAGCTTTTTTACCTCATCTGTCGACATATTTCTACCTTCTGCTACAATGCTTATGAACCGCTCATAATACTCATCAACAATAGACTGATAAATAGCTTTCTGTTCATCTGTCATCGGTTTTCCGGAAGAACCCATATCCTTATTCTTTGCAGATACAATATTTACTTCTTTAATACCAAGCTTTTCATATAATTCAGACATATCATAAGCTGATAAAATCACACCAATGGAACCTGTATTGCAAATCCGGTTTGCGTATTGTTCGTCTGCCACAGAAGCAATATAGACCCCGCCTGAACAGCATTGGCTTTCCATATAAACCCATATCGGGTTCCCTGTTTTTTCCTTATATTCCTTTAATTTTAAATATAATTCATCTGCATGATAAACAGTCCCTCCAGGGGTATCCATGCGCAAAATGATTCCTTTATTATTGCTTCTGTCTATTAATTTATTCACGTAGCTCATCAGCAGATCGTGATCATAAGAATTAACATCCCCATAAAGGCTGCCTGTAGACACAGAACCCTGAATTGTTCCTTCAATGTTCATCACAGCTATAAAATCCCCTGTTGTCGGCATGTCTGCCAAAGCGGTATCTTTACTTCCATATAATTCATCCATAAATGAGCTAAAACCATCTTTTGCAACAGCATTTTGCTTTGTTGCTATCCTGGATGATAATGCATTTGTCAAAACACTGGTTATGCCCACCACAGCAAAAATAATCGCAGCTACAATTAAGCCATTTGTTTGCTTTTTGTTCATATCTTTATTCTCCTTGTTTACTAATTAGAATGTCGGTCTCAGGCTTCGCCTTATGCCAAGAAAAGAAGAAGAACATCTATGCGTGTAAACACGCAGATGTCTTTCTTCTTTCCTTGGCGCAAGACCCATTATAACGGAATATTTCCATGTTTTTTATATGGACGTTGTAATTCCTTTGTCTTCAAGGCATCCAGTGCTGCCATTATCTTTTTCTTCGTTTCATCCGGACGAATTACTTCATCCACAAAACCACGCTTTGCTGCTATATAAGGGTTCAGGAATTTTGTTTCATATTCTTCAATCATTTCTGAACGCTTCTCTTCAGGATTCTCTGCAGCCTGAATTTGGCGTCTGCCTACAATATTAACAGCACCCTCAGCCCCCATAACTGCAATCTCTGCAATTGGCCATGCATATACAATATCTGCACCCATCATTTTAGAATTCATGGCAATGTAAGCACCACCGTATGCCTTTCGCATAATCAGAGAAATTTTGGGAACTGTCGCCTCTGAATAAGCATATAAAATCTTGGCACCATGCCGGATAATTCCATTATGCTCCTGTTCTGACCCCGGCAAAAAGGCCGGTACATCAATCAAGGATACCAGTGGAATGTTAAAACAGTCACAAAAACGGATAAATCTTGCCATTTTATCAGACGCATCAATGTCTAATGAACCACCCTTGAAATTTGCCTGATTACAGACAAAGCCAACGGTCTGCCCTTCCATACGTCCAAAGCCCACAACTGCATTTTTCGCCCAATTTTTCTGTACCTCGAAGAAACTGTCACGGTCAATCATTGTATTGATTACATCATGCACATCATAACTTTTCTTCTTATTATCCGGCACCAGATTTACTAAGACATTGCTACGGTCAATACTTTTTCCTTGCTTTACTGGAAGCGGTGATGTATTATTATCCGGAAGATAAGAAAGCAGCTCCCTTACACCGCCCAAGCAGTTTTTTTCACTTTTATATAGGAAATGTGCAACCCCTGACTTTGTTGCATGTGCCATAGCACCGCCAAGCTCTTCAGCAGACAGCTCTTCACCGATAACAGTCTTTACTACCTGCGGACCCGTAATAAACATTTTACTTATTTCATCCACAACAAAAATAAAATCACAAATAGCCGGAGAATAACAAGCACCTCCTGAACACGGTCCAAGAATAACTGCAATCTGCGGAATCACACCGGAAGCAATGGTATTTCGCTCAAAAATTCCTGAATAGCCACTAAGAGAATCAATACCTTCTTCTATTCTCGCCCCTCCGCTATCATTAATATTGACAATCGGACACCGCATTTTAAGCGCTAAATCCTGCAAATGCACGATTTTTCTTGAATGATACTCACCAAGACTTCCACCAATTACCGTAAAATCTTCAGAAGATGCAAATACAGTTCTGCCATTTACTTTACCATAACCCGTTACCACACCATCTCCCGGAACCCGTTTCTTTGATAAGCCGAAATCGTCAATACGGGATTCCACCAAATCATCAATCTCAACAAAAGTACCCTCGTCAAATAAAATCTCAAGACGTTCTCTTGCAGTTAATTTTCCCTTTTCATGCTGCTTATCAATGGATGCCTGTCCACCACCCAAACGTGCCTGTTCCCGGCGCTGTTCCAAATCCGCAATAGCTTCATTCCACTCCACAATCACACCTCCTGCTCATTTCTTTCATTAATTCTAACTTTCTGTCAACATACTAAAACCGTTCAGCGATCAGACCTGTAAAACCTATAATTTTTGATAAACTTCTGCCACTAAACAGTTACAAATATACACTATTTAAAGGATTCTTTCAATAGATTTGAGAATTATAGACAGAGGTCTAAAAAAGGAGCCGCACATCATCGGCTCCTTCATCATATTTCATTTATTAATTTACCTGTATTATCTGTCGTTTCTGCTCTTCCTCTTCCTGCCGTTTCTTTTGCATGGTAAGCCTTACCTGTTCCAAAATGGTATTTTTCTTCAGCTCACTCATTTCCTCTGCCATATCAGCATCATGAATCCGGCTGTAGGCATCTGTCAAATTATAAGACGTAATTTGATTATTCATTACTGTATATGCCAAACGGTTTGACTGTGCACCAATAGAGGATTGTGCTGATGTTACCTTTTTAATGGCATTATCAATATCCTTTATATCAAAGCTTTTCGTAACATCAAAATCTGCAATCCCAAGCTCCTCTAACGTAGCGCTCATCATTTCCATCTCATGGCCAATGCCATGCGGATTCGTCGCCAGCTCCATGGTAGCCTTACTTCCGTCAAGAAGCTTCATCCCATTAAACTGGGTATTCTTTGCTACATCAGCAATTCCCTGCTTAATCTGGTCAATCTCTGCCTGCATCATGGAAAGCTCATCCTTAGAATAAATGGCAGAATTAGAAGCCTGTAATCCTAATTCCCTGATTCTGCTCAAAGAGTCATATATCGTAGACAGCGCACCGTCTGCCACATTTAACACGCTGTTTCCTTTTTCAGCATTCTGAGTTCCAACGTTATAGCCATTAGTCTGGTTCTTCAGTTTTTCTGATATAGATAATCCTGCCGCATCATCCGCTGCACTGTTAATCCTATTACCACTTGTCAAATTACGGTAATTGCTCTGAATACTAAGTGACATACCCATACCCCCATTCTTTTAATTAAACAACAGATAAAATGACTAAAATATACTTTGCAAAAAACAAATATTGTTATTAATGTTATCAGCTTTCATATATGTAATTTCTTATCTTCAGTTCGTATATATAATTTTATTTTACTAAACTCCATTCTCCGTGTCAAGATATTTTGCAAGGGTTGTAACCGTCAGTCCCGGTATAACCGCACCACCTTCCGTTGCATCATACACCGGCATGCTTACATCCGTCTGTTTCACCCGTCCGGCAATCCATCTGTTATAAATCATAAATAATTTGCTGACCGGCACAGTTCCTCCGTAAATTGCAGGGACTTTTTCCATTTCTTCCGCTCCGTCAGCTATTCTCCTCGAAGTTCCTTCAGCATGAGCCAAATTATCAGTATATGCCAAATCCAGCCCAATGAATGCAATAGATTTACAACCCAGCCTGATACATACATCCAAAGCTACAGTACTGACAGATCCACCTGTTTCATAGAGATTCCATCCGTTTTTTTCGGCCAGCATCTCTGCTTTATCATATCCATTCTGACAGACCAGATATTTCTTTCCACTATAATTCATAGAAAAGCCCTTGTATGATGTAGAAAGATACAGCATTGGGATTTTCTGTCCCTCCAGCCCGCTTATCTGACTATAAACTCTTGCATTAGCATCCGTCACTATCACATAATCAACTTTAATCCCCATCTGAAGCAGTTTACGAAATACCGTTCCTGTAGCTATCACCAAAACATTATCAGGTTTCCTTTTCAATTGCTCCACATTCCTGTCAAGGGACGGTCCCGCTGCCACAATTACAACATTTTTTCCCTCAAAATCTGAACGCAGCTCATCAACATATCCATCATAATGCTTAAAATTTTCCCTGCTGTTATTTTCAAATAAAATTGCCGAATTCCGTTTTCCACTGTCGCTAATAAAAAACATTTCCATTTGCTTTCGAATCCTGCTGTCTTTTATATGCCGAAGTGAGGGATGATGAATGATAAATGCCTTGGTATTTTCATCTAAAACCTGAATAACTCTGCTAAAATCTGCATCATATTCCAGCGATATACTTCCTGCCCGGAGCTGAACCGACAAATCTGTAGTCATCATACAGTGATAAATTACATCCATGTCACTCTCAAAAATCTTAAGCCGTATACCGTCATCAAGCATTAAAAGCTCCATTGCATGATACCCAAGCCCTAAGCCCCAAATAATATAATGGTCGCAGGTTATATCATAATAATAGCGTGCAAAGGTCACCGCTTCTGCCAGCGGATCCACATTGCTGTGGTAATAATATACACCCTTTTCATCCTCTCCAGCCATCGTAAATGCTCCGGAATTCGTATCCTCCAAATGATGCTTACCCTTCCATGTTCCGTTTGCATTTTCCAGTTCATACTGCTTATGATAATCCATCAGCTTATGCAATAACGGCTGATTGCATTCCTCTAATGCTTTCACATTATTTTCCCAGACTGCCGGATCTGTACCGCTTGCATCATAAGTACGAATGACTTCCTGCACAGATTGTAAAAACGGTATCAGCTTAATCTCTAACAAATCTGCCACTAAAATATAATCCCTGTTATCCTGTGCAGTTAAAATATCCTCTAAAGCCGAACTCACTGACTCCGGATTAACAATCTCCATCTCCTGATTGTAATATGCAATATTCTCAAACAACTCATTCAAAACCTGCATTAACAGATCTGTCATCGTTGTAAAATTGCGTACAACTTTATCATAATTCTGGGTACGGCATGCATAAATGATTGTATTAACAGAATACTGCAATTGTGTGATAGTATAATAAATCCTATTTTTTTCCACGCTTATATTCCCCTCTAATTCCGTCGCAATCCCCTGCAGTTTCTTATAAAAATCTGCCACTGCATTATCCTTTTCAAAACACAAAACTTTTTCTCTAGTGTCCTGACTGCAATTCTTTTTCCAGTTCGAGTACCTGTTCAAGAGTAAGTCTAGCCACCATAACATTTCCTCTTTTCTTTACCTACATTATAATATCTACCTGTATTGTTGACAAGCACTGATTTCAGCAATAATAGATTTCAATCTTCTTACCTCATCTGTATCTTATATATCTTTTACTTTTACTTCGATGTCGATATCTGCACCATCAAAAAATTCTTTTGACAAAGATATTTTATCAGGCTTTCGCCCTTTGTTTCCCGTAAAAATTACATAAATTTCGGGCTTTGGCATTTTTACTTTCTTGCTTTTGTAATAGTTTTGGCTGGTGTGCCAGATAAACAGGAAGTTGTCAAGTCAAATCAGCATTCAATCATAGTTCCTACTGAAAAATAATCCAGCTGTTCAGCCATTCTATCCTTTAGAATTTTATATGCTTTCTTCCCGGTACAGTGACAAGTATAGAATTTTACATTTAATTCACCCAAGTATTCTGCTATCCCAGATATCAATTCATCACTTTCATAATTCCGTGTGATTGGATTGAACAAATGAAATCCCCCGAAAACACATACAAGTTTATCTATACTTCCGTTGTATATTTCTACATATCTTTCAATAATATTTACAATGCCGTTGTGTGAACAACCTGTTATCATAACTTGCTTATTTCCATTTGTAACTATCAGATATTGTTCATGCTCAAATTCATCAAGCACGATTTTTCCGTTCTTCTTTGCAAACAGCTTATTGTTTGCTTTTGAAAAGAGTTTCCGTCCTTTAACATTTGAAAATAGCATAAGTTCATCATCAATTACATAATTATCCGATGTAAATGTAATTTGTTGTCTATCTCTCAAAGCATTGTCGATGCCTACATTAAAAGGTATTCCTGCAACTTTTGTACAATGTTCATCAAATGCAGATTCCTTTATATATATTTTTGCAGTCTTATTGATATCCATAAATTTTGCTAATGCCCCACCATGATCTGTATGACCATGCGATATAATAACCGTATCAACCATTTTAATGTCCACGCCCAGTTTCTGTGCATTTTCGAGAAAAAGTGCATTCGGTCCTAAATCAAACAATATCTTATGCTTCAAAGTTTCTACATAAATACTTAGTCCATGTTTGCTTTTTAGTTCAGGAGAAGATGATGTATTCTCCACTAGCGATATTATCTTAATCATTTTTCTTCAACCTCAAATTTCGATTTTGATTTAACACTTTTTATAAGGGAAACAAAATCATATAAAGCATAAATCAGACTCTCACATCATTTATCATGTTTATAAATCCAAAATAGAAAAAATGCCACTTAAAGATTCCAATGTATAATCCTGTCCAAAGTCCTTTATTTCTTTACTTCTGTTAATAAGGGCAGAAACAATTCCAAGCTTCTTGGCTCCGATAATGTCCTTTTCTTCATCTCCAA
>JAIDHZ010000089.1:0-3932 GCA_029052995.1 Lachnospiraceae bacterium
ATTCGACTCCGGCAAACCATCTAAAAGACCAAGATTTGACATCTTTTCAATCGTGGACTTTCCAATTCCTGAACGCTGCCTTAAATCATCCTTGGAAATAAACCGTGCCTCCGGCTCCTCCCGGCGCAATTCCTTTACTGCCTCCTTAATCTGTGAAGCAGCCTTACCGGCAACCCCTTCAATCGCACTAAAGGGTGGCATAAGCTTATTATCAATAATCAGGCAGTTTATATCATCCGCCTGGTAGATATCAAGAGGCCAAAACTCCAGCCCCCTTGCGTACATTTCCTCCACAAGACGCATATCTCTAAGTGCGTCCTCTTCAGCACCGGTAATTTCCTGCTTGGATTTTTTTCTGATTTCTGCCATCTCATGGGCTAACCTCTCCGGTCCCTGACACATGGTTTCATAATTAAATGCCTTTGCACGGATACTGAAATAAGCCGCATAGTAGGCAAGAGGATAATTAACCTTAAAATAGGCAATCCGCCATGCCATCATGACATAGGCTGCTGCATGGGCTTTCGGAAACATGTATTTAATCTGCTTACAGGACCAGATATACCAGTCGGGCACATCATGGGCAAGCATGTCCTCCTCCCATTCCGGCCATTTATCGCATTTTCCCTTTGCAACCATACCCTTACGCACAGCCTCCATAATTTTAAAGGCAACTCCCGGCTCTAATCCCATATGAATCAGATATACCATAATATCATCACGACAGCAGATTGCCCCGGAAAGCTCTGTTTTCCCCTCTGCAATCAGTGTCTGGGCATTGTTGAGCCACACATCGGTTCCATGAGATAACCCGGATATACGGACCAAATCGGAAAAACTCTTTGGCTTTGTATCCACAAGCATCTGAATAACAAAATCCGTACCAAATTCCGGTACTCCAAGGGAACCAGTCTGACAGCCGCTGATATCATCTGAACTGATGCCAAGCACCTCCGGGCTATGAAACAGAGACATTACGTCTTTATCATCTAATGCTATCGTCTTTGCATCCACGCCGGTCAAATCCTCCAGGCGGCGGATAATCGTCGGGTCGTCGTGGCCGAGAATATCCAGCTTTAACAGGTTTGCATCAATGGAATGGTACTCAAAATGCGTGGTGATAATGTTTGTTTTGGTATCATTTGCCGGCTTTTGGATTGCTGTAAACTCATAAATTTCCCGGTCACTGGGCACAACTACCATACCTCCAGGGTGCTGTCCCGTCGTCCGTTTTACTCCCACACAGCCGCTGGCAATTCTCGTAAGCTCAGACCTTCTTTTCGTCAATTCCCGTTCCTGGTAATATTTGTAGGTAAGCTGTTCCGCCGTTTTTTGTGCAATGGTTCCGATTGTTCCCGCACGGAAGGCATGTCCCTTACCAAATAACTGTTCCGTATAGGCATGGGCATTCGCCTGATATTCACCGGAAAAATTCAAATCAATATCCGGTTCCTTGTCCCCGTAAAATCCCAGGAACGTCTCAAAGGGGATATCATGCCCCTCCTTATTCATCATGGCACCGCATTTCGGACATTTCATATCCGGCATATCGCAGCCGGAGCTTCCCGAATAGCTTTTAACCAGTTCAGAATCAAAGTCCACATAAAAGCATTCCGGACAGATATAGTGCGCCGACAAGGGATTTACTTCCGTAATACCTGCCATGGTCGCCACAAATGAGGAACCGACGGAGCCACGGGAGCCTACCAGATATCCATGGTCATTGGAATCCCATACAAGCTTTTGTGCTATAATGTACATAACCGCATATCCATTGCCGATAATAGATGTAAGCTCCTTTTCCAGACGGCTGGTCACCTGCTCCGGCAGGTCGGGACCGTATATTTCATGAGCCTTGTCATAGCATATGCTTCGAAGGGTATTATCTGAATCCTCAATGACCGGCGGGCATTTATCAGGACTTACCGGATATATTTTTTCAATCATATCCGCAATCATTAATGTATTGTCAATAACGATCTCTTTTGCCTTATCACTTCCCAAATATTCAAATTCAGCCAGCATTTCCTCCGTTGTACGGAAAAATAAAGGCGGTTGGTTATCCGCATCCTTAAAGCCCTTTGATGCCATTAACACAGCACGGTATATGGAATCCTCCGGGTCTAAGAAATGAACGTCACAGGTCGCCACTACAGGTTTGTTATAGATTTCTCCCAGCTTTACAATCTTCCGATTAAGCTCCTGTAAATCCTCGTCCGTATTGACATGCGGATATTTTTCAGACAACTTCATAAATGCATTGTTCCCAATGGGCTGAATCTCCAGATAATCATAAAAACGGACAATCCGGTCAATCTCCTCATCCGGTGCATCATCAACAATGGCACGAAACAATTCTCCCGCCTCGCAGGCAGAGCCAAGAATCAGCCCCTCTCTGTATTTACTAATCAGGCTTTTCGGCATAAGCGGTCTACGGTTAAAATAATTTACATGGGATTCGGAAACTAAACGGTTCAAATTTACTCTTCCAATCTCATTTTTTGCCAGAATAATACCATGATAACGTTTTAATTTTTTCACACTCTCCAAAGAAGTCTCTCCAAAGGAATTTAACTCGTCTAAATTTGTTACTCCCCTGTTTTTTAACATTGTTAAAAAATGGGTAAATATCTCTGCTGTTGCCACAGCGTCATCCACTGCGCGGTGATGGTTTTCAAGCTTTATTCCCAAATGCTTGCAAAGGCGGTCTAATGTAAATTTCCCTAGCTCCGAACATAAAATTCTTGCCAGTGTCATCGTATCCACCACAGTATAATTATATGGAAGCCCTAAATCCTTTGCGTTTTTACTGATAAAACTGGTATCAAAGGACGCATTGTGTGCTACAAGTACACTGTCTCCCACAAATTCCAAAAATTGCGGCAGTACGGTTTCTATGGCAGGCTCCTGCATGACCATTTCATCCGTTATCGTGGTCAGCTGTGTGATATTATAGGGAATAGGAATCTCCGGATTTACAAAACAGGAAAAGGAATCTATGGTCTCTCCGTTCTTAATTTTTACTGCGCCAATCTCGATAATCTTACAAAATTTCGGATTTAATCCTGTTGTTTCAATATCAAACACCACATAGGTATCGTCTAAGGATTGTCCCTCCGGCCTTTGTACAAGCTCCTTGGAATCATCAACAAAATAGCCCTCTACGCCATAAATGAGCTTAAATGGATCATCCTTTTTGATTGCATGGTTTGCCACAGGAAATGCCTGCAATACACCATGGTCCGTAATTGCAATTGCCGGATGCCCCCAATTTTTTGCCCTTGCAACAATTTTTTCCACATCCACTACGCTGTCATTATCACTGTAGGTTGTATGCATATGTAATTCCACCCGTTTTTCCAGTGCATTATCCATACGCTTTGTAGTAAAATCCGGAATTGGCTTAATACCGGTAATAGAGTTCAAAGTAATCTCCCTTACATATGTATCATAGGCGGGAACGCCTTTTATTTTATAAAACTTCCCCTTTTGAAAATCATTCTTTAGTAATGCCCAGTCCTCCTTTGTCACAAATATTTTGCCTGAAATTGAATCCGTGAAATCCGTAATCGAGAACGTAATTAATAGTTTATCCCCATTTCTAAGCTCACGCTCCTCCATATCAAAGATCTGCCCCTTAATCACGATATCTCCAAGTCCTTCACCTATTTCGGAAACGGGCATTTCCTCCCCTTCTACATTACGTCCATATATAACTTCCGGATCATTTATTTTAGTTCTTCCGTAAGCTGCACGGTTCCATCTGTTTTCTTTTATTCTTTGCTCTGAAAAAGACTGCTTATCTTTCTTCACATCACTTGATATGCTGCTTTTTTGTCTGGGTTCTCCTTGATTCTTCTCTTTTGAATTTTTATTAGCAGTTTCTTTCTCATCTCCAAATTCCTGCTGATTTTTTTCAACCTGCTCCATGA
>JAIDHZ010000089.1:3942-8405 GCA_029052995.1 Lachnospiraceae bacterium
ATTTGAAACTTCCAGATGCAATTTATGCTCATTTGCCCTTCTAATCATATCCTTTTGTTCTTCTGTAAAGTCAAAACCCGCCTGAATCTCATATCCAAAACGCTCCAGATATACAGTTTCCAAATATCTCTTAATATCTTCCGAACGGTTTTTTGCTAAAAAAGTATCATCCAGTGTCAATGTAATAACATTGCCATCAATGTACCACTCCGCATTTTTCACAAGACGATACAGTACGGAACTTTCTGCCTGTAGTTCAAAAAGCAAGCTTTCCTTATATAAGTTGGTAAGCTTGCTAATATCATACTGATTTGATAAATCATACTTTTCTATTAATTTAACGCACATATTGTTCTTAAATACAAAATCGCTCAATAAATCTTCTATTAAATAAATATCCTGCTTTTCAATTAAGATTTTGCTTTTCATGTAAATCTTTAGTGTCTTTTCGGATTTCACAAGAACAGCTTCCGTAATCTGTACCTGTTCAAATAAATCCATAATCTCCTTAGGGCATTGAAATCCTGGAAAAACATCAAAAAACTCTTTTATTTCAGCCATTTTTTCTCCTTAATAATAAAACCATGATTTCCAATTATCCAACAGGCTTCTCCTGCCAGTGTTCCAGTTCATCTTTTAAAGCATCCAACAGCTGAGTCTCAGGAATCTTTTTTATAATTTCCCCTTTTTTAATCAAAAGACCTTCACCATTACCGCCTGCAATACCAAGGTCGGCTTCTCTTGCTTCCCCCGGTCCGTTTACAACACATCCCATAACTGCAATTTTAATATTTAAATTCTCATAATCTGCTGCCAGATTTTCAACCTGATTCGCCAGCCCAATTAAATCAATGGATGTCCTTCCGCAGGTTGGACAAGATACAACCTCAATTCCCCCTGTTCTAAGACCTAACGTTTTCAAAATTAATTTTGCAGATACAACTTCATTTACCGGGTCACCTGTAAGAGATACCCGTATTGTATCACCTATTCCCTGATTCAAAATCAATGAAAGACCAATTGCAGATTTAATATTCCCTCTTGTAATTGTTCCTGCCTCTGTAATTCCAACATGCAAGGGATAATTGATTTCCTTTGCAATAAGCTCATGTGCTTTTACGCACATCAATACATCGGAAGACTTAATACTAACAACGATATCTTCAAAATTTAAATCCTCTAAAATATGTATTTTATCAAGCGCACTTTCCACAATTCCATCCGCAGTAACGCCTTTATATTTTTCAACAAGTGCCTTTTCTAAAGAACCACTATTGACGCCTACACGAATCGGAACATTATATTCTTTGGCGGCTGCCACCACCTCTTTTATCTTATCCTTCCCTCCAATATTACCGGGATTTATACGAATCTTGTCTGCACCATTCTTAATAGCCATAATCGCCAGTTTATAATCAAAATGAATATCTGCTACAATTGGAATATGAATATGCTTCTTAATCTCTGAAAAAGCCCTGGCCGCCTCCTCATTATTTGCAGTAGAACGGATAATATCACAGCCTGCCTTTTCCAGTTTTAGAATCTGTGCAATGGTTTCCTTAACATCCTCAGTTTTTGTATTGGTCATGGACTGAATCAAAATAGGATTACCGCCACCAATTACTTTATTTCCAATCTGAATCTTTTTTGTATGTTCCCTCATCATCCATAACCCCTTTCACATAGCATTTTTGTACTTCCTGATTTTTAAACATCTCAGTGAATAATTTTAGCCACATCCTGAAACATAACAATTATCATTAGTCCGATTAATAACATAAAACCAACAGTATTAATAAATGCCTCCTTTTCAGCAGAAAGCTTTTTCTGAAAAAATGCCTCAACCAGCAAAAGAACTGTTCTTCCACCGTCTAATGCCGGAAATGGCAGCAAATTCATAACTCCTAAGTTTGCACTTAACAAAATGCAAAAATTAATCATATTTAAAACAATATTAATAATTGCTACACTCATATCACCATCGGCACTGTCTTTTGCCTGATTAATCGTATCACTCATCATGGAAACAATTCCCACCGGTCCTGACAGATTTTTAAAACCGAGTTTACCTCCAATTAAATATTTCAGGCTTAAAAAAGTAGTTTTAATCTGATAGCGCAGCTCATAAACACTATACTTTAATACAGTAAGTGCGTTTCCTTTCTCCCGTTTACCACTCATGATTCCCATTAAATATCCATTTTCAGTTTTTGTAGGCTTAAACTTATTTTCATATTCCTTTCCATCCCTGTCCACCGTAAGGGTAATATCCTGTCCGTTCTGCCCTAACTGCATATATACCAAAATTTCCTGATACTTGTATATTCTATGTCCATTAAAATGTGTAATGACATCCCCTTCTTTAAAACCTGCCTCTTTAGCAGCACTGTCATCAGAAAAACCTATTATTTGAGGGGAATCAAATCCACAAAAGCTTATAAGCACTATTGCTAATAAAAATGCCAAAATAAAGTTAAAAACAGGTCCTGCAACTACGACGGAAATCCTTGCCCATACTGATTTGCAGCTAAAAGAATGTTCATCTTTGACATCCTCGTCCTCGCCCAGCATAGCACAATATCCGCCCATTGGAATCAGCTTAAGAGAATATTTTGTTTCCTTTTTTTTGAATGAAAATAAAGTTGGTCCCATTCCTATGGCAAATTCATTAACATAAATCCCGTTTTTCTTTGCCAGCAGAAAATGTCCAAATTCATGGAAAAATATAATTGCTCCAAATACAAATAAAGCAATAATAACGTTTATAATGGTATTCATGATATCCACCTGCTCTCAATCGTTTCATATACCCACCGTTCAGTCTCCAGAATCTGGTCTACGGAAGGATTTTCAATAACTGTATGACAATCCATACAAAAGTTTATTATTTCATATATTTCCAAAAATCTAATCTTTTTATTCAAAAATTTCGCAACTGCCAATTCGTTTGCAGCATTTAGAACTGTTGGCATACTGCCACCAATATCAATTGCGTCATACGCATATTTTAATCCAACAAAGGTATCCATATCAGGTTTTTCAAATGTAAGCTCAGTTATCTTTGAAAAATCTAACCGTTCACCATCTAAAAATACTCGTTTGGGATAATAAAGAGCATACTGAATTGGTAACCGCATATCAGGTGAGCCGAGTTGAGCTATTACTGCACCATCTTCAAATTCTACCATTGAATGAATAATGCTCTGCGGCTGCACTAAAACCTCAATTTGTCCGGGGTTTACATTAAAAAGCCATTTCGCCTCGATTACTTCCAAGCCTTTATTTACCATTGTGGAGGAATCAATTGTTATCTTTTTACCCATGGACCAGTTAGGATGCTTTAATGCCATATCAAGGGTTACCTGTTCCAAATCCTTCTTTTTCATGCCACGAAATGGTCCACCGGAGGCGGTCAAAAGAATTTTATGAATTACATTTTCCTTTTCACCATTCAGGCATTGGAAAATAGCAGAATGCTCACTATCCACCGGCAATATGGAAACGCCTTTTTCCCTTGCAAGAGGCATAATTATATGACCGGCAGTAACAAGTGTTTCCTTGTTTGCAAGTCCTATATCCTTTCCGGCCTCAATCGCTGCAATGGTTGGTTTTATACCAATCATTCCCACTATGGCTGTAATTAAAATATCTGAACTTTCAACTACAGCAACCTCCAAAAGTCCTTCCATACCTGAAACTATTTTACAGGACGGCGTTACATCTGCAATAGCAATGCGAAGAGCATCTGCATTTGATTTACTTGAAACACAACAGATTTCCGGATGAAATTCCCGAATTTGTTTCTCCAGCAGCTCAATATTACTGCCGGCAGACAACGCAACTAATTGTAAATCTTCATTGTTCCTGATTACATCCAATGTCTGTGTTCCTATTGAACCTGTAGAACCCAAAACAGCTACTTTTTTCATGGTATCCTCCTAAAAACAGGTTATCCTTAAATAATATTAAATAAAACAACTAAATAATAAATGATTGGAGCTGTAAAAATAACACTGTCTACCCTGTCTATGATGCCACCATGTCCCGGAATCAAATGGCTGTAGTCCTTTATACCATTATCTCTTTTAATGGCAGAAGCCGCCAAATCTCCAATCACTGCCGGTATGGCTCCAAGCGCTGCAATCAATGCACAATATAAAGCATTAAATGGAATGCGCTCTTTTAAGAAAAAGGCATATACATACCCAATTACTGCTGCACCAATAATACCTCCAACAAAACCCTCCACACTTTTATTAGGACTGACATTTGGAGAAAACTTATGTTTTCCAATTGCACTTCCTACAAGATATGCAAATACATCATTTCCCCAGCTGGAAATTAATATGAAAAAGGAGAGCAATAACCCTGCTTTCATGGAACGTACCCTGTATACATAAGAAAGCAGCACTGTTATATAAACAAATCCAAAGAATATTTTAAAAATATCCTTATCTTTATAC
>JAIDHZ010000009.1 GCA_029052995.1 Lachnospiraceae bacterium
TTGTGATAGTAAAGATAATCAAGGCATTTGTGAGAAGAATGCGCAGGAAGAAGCAGGAAAAGGCAGACAGGAAGATACAAATGCAGCAAGAGGCACAGGGACAAATGCCGGATAAGGAAGCAGAAGCACACTCAACAGATCGTGTAAAATGAATTATGAAAAAATGAGACACAAAATAAGGAGAAAATGTAAATGAGAACAAAAAATTTGGCAGCACTTATTCTGATTGTCATCATGGGAGTGGGCGTATTGGGCTGTAGCAGTGAAAAACCTGAGTTATCGACAACTGCATCGAAAGAACCGGATATGGAAATGATCACAGAAGACAGTGAGGATCAGAAAATAACAACGGATATTGAAGGTGAGGTTTCACAAAAAGAAGATATATCAGGTGCCCATGTGCCACGGCTTGAAATTACAAGTACATATTATGATAATGCTGAGGACTATGAGTATTTCTATGGTTCTTATGATATGGCTGTTGTCGTAAGTGAAGATTATCCGGAATTGAAACAGGCTGTTGACAGCTGGTTTGCAGATTTTGAGAGCGCATATTATTCCAGCGCTGATCGGTTTATAGAAGACGCAAAAGAGGTGATGCGCAGTGTAGACTATGACATGGGCTGCTTTTATCGGAATGAATTTGCAAAAGTAACCCGTTCGGATGCACGGATTACCAGTATTGTTATTGATGAGAGAGGGTTTAACGGTGCAGCTCACAGTTTTTCTTATATGTATGGACTTACCTTTGACAGCAAAACCGGCAAAGAAATCACATTTGCAGATTTAGGAAATGTGAAGGAAGATGTAAAGTCCTATGTAACAAATTATGTAGAGCAAAGAAGGCAGAAGGGGTATTCCTATAGTCTTTTTGAAGATAATATTGATAAAGTTCTTGATGCGCCGGCATGGTATTTAAATGGTCTGGGATTAAATGTAATATTTAATGAGTATGCGTTTTCCGCTTATCCAGAAGAAATAACAGTTGTAACAATTCCGTATAGCGAGCTTCCTGGATTTAATAATGACTATTGTTTGGATGGGGAGGCGATGTATGTTGATCTTATGCAAAATGTATCCTGTGACATTGATGTGGATGAGGATGAAACTAAGGAAACAATAGAGCTTTCCGGAGAATATGATGAAAATAGAGAAATGGAACTGTCATTAAAAGTCGATGATCTGAGTCTTGAAATAGGGCATTGTTCAAGAATCACAAATGCCTATTATGTGAAAGCGGAAAATGGAAGAAGTTTTGTTCTGGTTTCTTACGATGCAATGTCTGATGATTTTGTGACAGAATTAATAGAGGTATCTTCCGGTACGCCTGAGAAAGCCGATGAACATCAATTCGGAAGGCTTACAGCAATATCTACGGATGCTATTGGTGTAGATTGCAGAATCAATACGCTTGGGTCTTACAATGCAAAGATGAGTTACCGTTTTTCCGAGGGAAGTTTAGTTCCGGAAGAAGAGAGATTTACATTTATACATGCAAAAGACTGGAAAGACAGAATGATGCCGGTGACTAAGGCGAAAGTACCCGTAAAGATTGAAAAAAATGGGGAGTTGACTGAACAGGAATTGCCGGCAGGTACAAAAATATATCCGGTTAATACTGATAATGAGTCTGTGCTTGGTTTTGAATTGGAAGATGGTACTTATGGTGAAATACAATTTATAAGAAAAGAAGGTATAATATATATTAATAATGTTCAGGAATATGACTGCTTTGAAGATTTGCCTTATGCAGGGTAAATTAAGATTTATGAATAGTTCCTTATGTTTGACTATTGTGGCAGTGGTCGGACAGATATGTTTGCATATCTGTCCGGCTTTTTATCGGTATAAGAAAAATATATCAAAAATATGGTAAAAATTCGTTGACACGCAGTTGTGCTTGTAATATAATGTTTAAATGTGACGATAGAAAAAGTCTGTGTATTTATCATTAGCCCCGGTAGTACATGGCTAGGTTCGTCAAAGAGCACATGAACAGAAGAAGATTTGTTTCGGACATTGCAAAGCTTTGGAAGAATTGTGCAAAGACTGAAATTATTGGATTATATTAAGGAGGAATACCATGAAGAGTTATATGGCAAGCCCATCAACAATTAACAGAGAGTGGTATGTAGTTGACGCTACAGGACATACATTAGGACGTTTGGCATCTGAGATTGCAAGTGTGTTAAGAGGTAAGAATAAGCCAACCTACACACCACATATGGATACAGGTGATTATGTTGTTGTTATCAATGCAGATAAGATTAAAGTAACAGGAAAGAAGTTAGACCAGAAAGTATATCATAATCATTCGGGCTATGTTGGCGGAATGAAAGAGACAACATTAAGAGAACTTTTAGCTAAGAAGCCAGAAGAAGTTATCCGCAAGGCAGTTAAGGGGATGCTTCCAAAAGGACCTTTAGGTCGTCAGATGATTACAAAGCTTCATGTATATGCTGGTCCGGAACATAAACAGCAGGCACAGCAGCCTAAGGCATTAGAGATTAAGTATTAGTGAAGGAGGACAAAGCAGTGGCTAAAACAGAGAGATATTACGGAACTGGTAGAAGAAAAAGCAGTGTTGCAAGAGTATATTTAACACCTGGTACAGGTAAGATTACAATTAATAAAAGAGATATGGATGATTACTTTGGTCTTGAGACCTTGAAGATTATCGTAAATCAGCCATTTGTAGCAACCAACTCTGTCGGCAAGTTTGATGTACTTGTTAACGTTCGTGGTGGTGGATTTACAGGTCAGGCTGGTGCCATCCGTCATGGTATTTCAAGAGCATTATTAGAGGCAGATGCTGATAACCGCCCTGCACTTAAGAAGGCTGGTTACCTTACTCGTGATTCTCGTATGAAGGAGAGAAAGAAGTATGGTTTGAAGGCAGCACGTCGTGCACCGCAGTTCTCAAAGAGATAATTCCAAGCAGAATAAGATATTTTATAAAACCCTTGAAAATATTGGATTTTCAAGGGTTTTCTTTATTTATGGTCCGCCTTGCGGCGCATGTTTCGAGACCGTTTCAAGTTTTGTGTAAACTCAAAAAACCGATATAAGATTTGTGAATAGTTGCAAATGGGCAGAGCCGA
>JAIDHZ010000090.1 GCA_029052995.1 Lachnospiraceae bacterium
GAGGGCGATTTTGAAAGGAGTGTGAATGTCATGTGCAACTTAAGCGAAGCTGTTTGGGCAGAAGGCATGGAAAAAGGTCAGGAAAAATTAGCAGAGCTTATAAGGCTGTTAATTAATAGTGACCGCATAGATGATGTAAAATTAGTCACAGAAGATAAGAATTATCGTGAACAATTGCTAAAAGAATATCATCTTGATTAAATTTCATAATAAATTATACTGTGTGCAATTAGAAACCCCGGATAACCGGGGTTTTTGTATGGTGTTTTATTTGCAAATTCTTTTTTCAGGTCAAGCTGTCTATCGCATTTGTTTGGATGCGGTTCTTGCATTGGATAATGTCAATATATTGGCAATAGTGTTTTGAAACAATATCATTTTCCAATGCAAATTTATATGTATTGTTGAAAAGAATCTTTACTTTCCGCAGTGTAGGATAATTTTTACAACATGTGTCAACCACATTCTGTAAGTAGCTTTTCCGAATCTCATAAAACCTCATAGGGGACAGGGCAGCAATTTTAATCAAACGATTATCTGGATTCATGTGAAGCCCAAAAGGCTGATTGAAGTCAACAACCCCGCTGCAAGCAACGGGGCATCAAACTTGCAACGCTGTAGAGCAGCGGGGTATGTGACCCTCGCGGCAGTCGCCAAATGTGCATGCAAGTATGCACGCTTGGCTCGTTGCTCGCAGGAATCAAGAAACGAATGCTGTAACTTATCAGTTGGTTTGTACATGTTCCCCCCTTTTACTCGTGAAAATCATCAAAAATCTGGAAGGAAAATCATTTTATTTTATCGAAACCTTTGCAAGTATTATACCGAATAATGGGATGAGAATCAGCAAAATCAAGCATTTTAGTATTAATCAGCAGACACTAAATTGAATATGTAGATGGTATTGTGGAACAAATGTGTTTATGATATGATGTCACCAATCGGAGCAAAGCGAGGTTGATGGTCTGAGTACTTTATTATGATAAGATGGTTTTGATTTCATAAGAAGGCGGGCATTGTAGAAGCAGCAAAAAGAAAGTGAATTTTATATAGGAAGTGAGGTTTTTATGCCGTTTGGTATATATTTTTGCTTCATAGTGAAAGATAAATAGAAAAGGATAGAGAAAGGAAAAATGTAATGTGTACAGCAGCAACTTATAAAACAAAGGACTTTTATTTTGGACGTACTTTGGATTATGAATTTTCATATGGAGACGAGGTCGTTATCACCCCTAGAAATTATCCGTTTCGTTTTATGGAGAAAGGGATTCAAAATGTTCACCATGCTATGATTGGAATGGCTTATGTGGAAAAAGATTACCCTTTGTATTATGATGCCGTTAATGAAAAGGGTCTGGGAATGGCAGGGCTGAATTTTGTAGGAAATGCAGTTTATGGGGATAAAATTGAAGGAAAAGATAATATAGCACAGTTTGAATTTATTCCCTGGATTCTTGGACAGTGTGCTACGGTGAAAGAGGCACGGCGATTGGTCGAAAAAATGAATTTATGGAATGTTCCGTTTAACGAGCAGCTGCCGGTAGCTCAACTGCATTGGATTGTGTCGGATAAAGAGGAATGCATAACAATAGAGTTTGTTGAAAACGGGATTAAAATATACGACAATCCGGTAGGTGTGTTGACCAATAATCCACCTTTTGATCAACAGATGTCAGCTTTGAATAATTATATGCATTTGTCAGCAAAAGCACCAGAGAATACATTTGCATCAGAACTGAAGCTGGAAAGGTATAGTCGTGGAATGGGTGCGATTGGCCTCCCGGGGGATTTATCATCACAATCCCGGTTTGTCAGGACTGCCTTTGTCAAAATGAACTCTGTTTCCGGAGAAGGAGAAAAGGAAAGTGTAAGTCAGTTTTTCCATATTCTGAATTCTGTTGACCAGCAAAGAGGATGTTGTGATGTCGGAGATGGAAAATATGAGATTACCATTTATACGTCATGCTGTAATGCTGATAAAGGAATTTACTATTATACCGCTTATGATAACCATCAAATTACTGCTGTGGATATGCATAAAGAGAATTTAGATGGCAATGCGATTGTCCGGTATGAGTTAATTAAGGATGAACAGATTAGGATGCAAAATTAATATTAAAAACAGATGAAATTTATACCACAGGTATGATGACAAATCAGTTATATAGTGGGTACAGTCAGAAAATAATTAGCGGCAGGGTAAGCTGCCAAAAGGAAGAAAAAAGAGAAATGAAAGGGGAAAAGGAAAGATGAAAAAAATGAAGTTGAAGAAATGCAAAGTACACAAAGAAATTGATAGAGAGAAATTTATGGTTGTGCTTATGGTGATGTTGGCAATAGGTTACGCAATTGGGGTTGGAATTGGAATCAATAAATTTTTTTAATTAAAAGACTTTAAAAATAAGAAAGGATGAAAAATAATATGGAAAAGAAAAGAGGATATTGTTTATGATTGGGAATGGCATTAGGTGCCTGATTTGGTAATGTAGCTTATGTACTTACAAAAAATATTGCATTGCCACCATTAGGTGTTGCATTTGGAATGTCTATTGGTATAGTATTTAGTGCCCGTTATACAAAGGAGGATGGAGAAAATGGTGGCGAAAATGAGATAAATAATGAATAGATATTTAAGGTTATTAGTATTTTTTCTGTTGTTTTCGGTACTAAACACCAATAGAGTATTCTTTCTGCTTACGGATATATGCAATATAATCATATGTGCGATGGCAGCATTGTTTATATGTTTAGAGTGTCTGAATAGTGAGAAGAAAAGTGCATAAATATGTGAACACGTCGTTTTTCGTAGTAGTAACACCTGTAAGTTCTGTCATGAGCTCTGAAAAGTAAGCATTTCCAATAAACCAATTTAAACGCACTTTTTGTAACAAAAAATTTGTTACGGACGGTGTGTGGTTGGAAAAGTAAAGGGACTTAAAAAGTATATTATGGGAGTTCCATAGGATGTGGTAGTAATAATGAACATTCAGCTTATCGGATCGAGACAGAAGTGGTAGATGAGTTTGGGGTATCCAAGACCTACTATAGCGATCTGATTCCGAAAAGCCAGAAAAAACATATTTTGTGCCGCCAATTGAAAGGCGGAGGAATGGAGATTATTATGACTTTAATTATCGCTTTTGTAGCGTGTTTGACAGGGGAAAGCTTAGATACAAAAGATAACAAGATTGTATGACAAGCTGATAAGCACGGAAATCATTTTTTAAATATGCCTAAGCTGGAAGCTGTAAATTTGTACTTCATATTTCCATCACTAATAATTAAAAGTAATAGAAGTTTTGTGGCAAATGTTGTATAATCATTAGTAGTCAAATAGCTGATATCATTTTCTGATGAAAGAAGTATTATTTTAAAATGTGATAGAGGGAGTAACAAAATGATAAGAGAAGCAGACAAAAGCGATTTAAAACAGATATTAGAACTGTATTTATTTCTTCACGAGACAGGCATTCCGCAAGAATCGGAGCATCTTCAGTCTACATGGAATAACATAATTAATGATGCGAATCACCATCTTATTGTATGTGAAATGGAAGGCAAAATTATTGCCTCTCTTGTTTGTGTTATTATTCCTAATCTTACGAGAAATGTAAGACCCTATGCATTCGTGGAAAATGTGGTCACCCATAAGGATTACCGCAACAAGGGATATGCAACAGCGTGCTTAAATTATGCGAGGCAAATTGCCGAAGAGAATAACTGCTATAAGATAATGCTGCTTACCGGTTCTAAAAAGGAGGCAACATTAAATTTTTACAAAAATGCAGGCTATAATAGTTCTGATAAGACTGCTTTTATCCAGTGGATAGATATTTAATGCGTTGGGAGGAGATGCGATTATGAAAAATGAACTAAATCCAGTTGATGTTATTGAAAAACTAAAAAGTAAAAATGGGCATATTGGAAATGATTTGAATATTCCGGAGGATGTCAAGAAAAGAGCAAAAAAATTATGCTGGGAGTATAATCGGACTGCGCCTGATGATACAGAGATAAGATATGGGATTCTGAAAAAATTATTTGGTGAATGCCATGAAATGACTATGATAGAGCCGGATTTTAATTGCGATTATGGTTTTAATATTCATACTCATGGACTTACTGTAGTCAATCACAACTGTGTGATACTTGATACTTCTCCTGTTGATATTGGTGCAAATGTATTTATTGCTCCGGGAGTCTGTATATCCTGTGTTGGGCATGCAATTAATGCAGAACAGAGAGCCCAGGCCATTATAACCTCAAAACCCATAACTATTGGTAATGATGTGTGGATTGGTGCAAATTCCACGGTATTAGGTGGAGTAAAGATTGGTGATGGGTCAATCATAGGTGCAGGAAGTGTGGTTAACAGGGATATTCCGGCAAATGTTATTGCAGCTGGTGTTCCTTGTAAGGTGATTCGGGAGATTACAGAAGAGGATAAGATTAAACAGGCAGACATTGTGTTTTAAATTTGAGAATATGTATGATGGAGGGGACAGATGAGAAGAAAAATGAAAAAGGCAGTAATGTTATTGACAAGTGCGCTTATATGTCTCACATTGGAGTCGGCTGGGGTTTACGCAAAAGTGGTGGATGGAAATGATTATGTTCAATCGGAATATGATGAAACCATGGGTGCGGATGATGAAATATATTCTGAATACATATATAATTATCATGATGACGGAACCCGTATTGTACCAATAACTCATAGTGCAGACTCTCCAAGCATGGCATCCTTACTGCCGGTCAAATATGATGGCAGAACTGAAGATTATATGCCTATGGTTCGGAATCAGGGCTCCTATGGAACCTGCTGGGCTTTTGCAGCAATGAACTGTGCGGAGGTTTCAACATTAAGAAAGAGGCTTAAGGATGTATCTGCGGATAATTTGAACTTATCAGAAATACAGCTGGCATATTTTTTCTATAACCGTGTGGAGGATCCCTTAGGGGGAACAGCAGGAGATTATACAAAACCATTAGGTAAAACTTACATGCAGGTGGGTGGGAATAATAATATAACTATTTTTGCACTGGCGAACTGGATAGGAGCAGCAGATGAGAATGCAGATATTTCTTTGGTATATCCGGCAGCGTCAGGCTTGAATCCGGTTTTGGATAAAGAATGGGCATTTAATGATTATGTTCATATGCAGAATGCTTACCGGGTTTCCATGCAGGATACGGACATTGTGAAGCAGTTAATTATGGATTATGGCACATTGGCAGTAAGTTATTATTATATTCGAAATTTGGGAAAACGGGATGACGAAAGCAAAGACCTTGCGTATTATCAGAACAGGTATACCACAACTAACCATGCGGTGTCGTTAGTGGGCTGGGATGATGAGTACCCTAAAGAGAATTTTTCGGATTCTGAGTCTGACAGACCGCAAAGAGACGGAGCATGGCTTATTAAAGACAGTCATGGAAGCAGCGCATCAAATAGCGGTTATATATGGATATCATATGAGGATATTTCCTTAAGCAGCAGTGATGCAGTAATGATGGATTTTGAATCAGCTGATAATTATGATAACAATTACCAATACGATGGAGGGTCGGGCAATTGGACGGTTCCATTGCAATCAGGTGGGAGCATGGCAAATGTATTTACTGCCCATGCAAACAATGGAGGATATGAAGAACTAAAGGCTGTGTCTTTTGCAACTACAACTCCTCAGATAAATTATACGATAAAAGTATACAAGAACCTCAAGGATGCTTCAAAGCCTGATTCAGGTGTGTTGGCTGCAACCCAAAGGGGAAGGGCAGAGTATGCAGGTTACTATACCGTAAATCTTGATGAAGTGGTTAGTATAAATGAAGGAGAGAACTTTTCCGTTGTTGTCACCTTAAGCAGGGATGATAATAATCAGATATTTTGCTGCTTTGATACCTCGTTTCAAAATAGCTGGATTGAGTTTGAGTGTACGGCAGAAGAAAGACAGAGTTTTGCAAAGAATACCGAAGATGATTCATGGGTAGATTATTCCAACACAGAGTTTAAACCCGGTAATTTTAGAATAAAAGCATTTACAGATAATAAAGAAGCTCCGAATTCCATTGAAATGAATATAAAGCAATTGCAGCTTGATTTATCCAATAAGGATTATAAAAATGCGGCAAATTTAAGTGTAACTTTTGTTCCGGAAAGTAATTCAGGAGGAGTTATCTGGCAGTCTTCAGATGAAAAAACAGTGAAGGTGGATGAAGAAGGAAATGTAGTTGCCTGTGGAAATGGAACTGCGGTTATTACTGCGGTATCTAAGGTAAATCCGGATATCAAGGCGGTCTGTAATGTGGAGGTAAAGACATCGTTAACCGGGATTTCACTTGACAGGAAGGAATTGATGATGGAGTGTGGTGGAACGGAGGCCTTAAAGGTAAGTTACATTCCAGCCTTAACAACTGATGAGAGAGAAGTTATATGGGCAAGTTCAGATGAAAAAGTAGCAAAGGTGGATGAGAAGGGAAACATATATGCTTGCGGAAATGGAACTGCGGTTATTACGGCAGTTTCAAAGATAAATGCGGAAATAAGAGATGTCTGTCATGTCACTGTAAAAGGCAATGAATCCCATGAAGATGATCCGGGCAAAAAGGGTGATCAGGGTAACACGGAAGTAAAAAGCGAAGCAGGCAGTCAAAATCAGGGAGGAAATAATAACAGTACACAGCAGGCAGCTTCGGTTGGAGACATAATTACTGACCCCGTAAGCAGGAACCAGTTTAAGATTATTTCATCGGATAGTGTCCGATTTGTAACGGCGAAAAAGGTGAAAAATGGGAAGTGCGTAATTTCCGACAGTGTTACTGTTTTCGGGAAAAAATATAAGGTAACAGAGATTTCATCAAAGGCATTTTATAAATCTACCTGGCTTAAAAAGATTGAAATTGGTCGGAATATTAAGAAAATCGGTGACAAAGCATTTTACGGATGTAAAAATCTGAAATCGGTGAATGTTAAGTCAAAAGTATTAAAGACAATTGGAAAGAATGCATTTAGGGGTTGTAAGAATCTTAAACAAATAACTATTAAGTCAACAAAGCTGACCAAGAAGTCTGTTGGGAATAATGCCTTTAAAGGAACAAGTCAGAAATTGACAATAAAGGTTCCGTCGAAAAAGGTGTCTGTTTACAAAAAATATTTCCGAAATGCAGGAAATAAGAAAGTAAAAGTAAAAAAGGGATAAAAGACTTTTCAATATTTGAAGGAGGAAAATGAACATGGAATTATCTGATACTGCTAGAATTAGTTTAAGAAACTTTTGTCAACAAGATTTAGATGATATGTATGAATTTTGCAGTCAGCCAGAAATTGAGACAGTTGGATGGAGTGCGCATAAAAGTATTGATGAGACAAAAAAAGTTTTGGAGCAATGGATATTAAATGAAAATATTTTTGCGCTTGTTTATAAAAATGAGAATAAGGTAATTGGATATATTGCGATACATGAAGATTCAGAAGAGGGACGTTTAGACACGAAGGAATTGGGATTTGCTTTAAACAATCAATATCGTCGACAAGGAATTATGAGTGAAGTAATCCATTGTATATTAGATTATCTATTTTCTAAAGACATTTTATATGTGTGGGCTTGTTGCTTTCAAGACAATATTTCATCTAAAAACTTAATAGAAAAAATTGGATTTGCATTTATGCAGGAAGGTGTATTTTTTTCAGAGAGCTTCAAAAAGGAACTTCCATCATATGAATATAGAATGTCAAAAAGTGATTGGATAACAAAAAATTAAATGCATGGTTTTAGTATTGAAGATTATTGTAGACTTAGAGAAAGCGTTGAATGGTTAAATTTTTTAAAAGTTCAGACAGAGAAAACACAAAATAATAGCTTATATAGTGGTTGCATTGAAAAATAATCAAACGGTCACTATGGGAAGAAGGATGTTGCTTTTATGGAAACATATCAGGAATTTTTAGACAGAATCAATTCATTTGAGAAAAGGGAAATAAATTACGGAAACAAACTTTTTAAGGGGAATCCGTCAATCTTACAAAAAGTTGGTAAAGATAATGTATTTAGAAATTTTTACGGGGACACTATAGTTTTTGCATTAGATGATGTTGTTAAAAGGAAATTAGCAGAATATGTGGAATTATTATATCAGTCTGCTCCCAAATGCTTTTGTGAAAGATTAGTTCCACATACGTTTCATGTAACTTTGCATGATCTCAGTAATGCCCCGGTTTTACGGGACGTGGCAGAGGAGTTGTTTGAGAATGAACTCAAGGTAATAAAAAAAATAGGGGAAATTCAAAAACATGAAAAAGAAATAATAAAAATGAAAAGTAAATACATTTTCAATATGGTTGACACCAGCTTAGTTTTGGGATTGTATCCTGCCGATGAGGGTGAATACCGCAGGTTAATGGATTTATATTACCTTTTTGATACCATAAAGAAATTAAGTTATCCTTTTACACCTCATATTACATTGGCATATTACAATGTAGATGGATTTGATTTGCAGGCTGCCAGAAGTTTAGAAGACGCTGTCAACATGCTTAATAAAAATGAGATTGAAATCGAGCTGAATGTGAACCATTTATACTATCAAAAATTTAAGAGTATGAATGATTATATTGATATTATCAACTTAGGCATGATAAATAAGTGATATGGAGAGTGAAACACCAAACGGAGGATGTCCCAGTATACGGTTGATTGTAGAAAAGAAATATTTTATGAAAATCACAGCGTAGAAAGACCGCTTTTATCGGGAAGTAGGCAAGCTGAAAGAAGAGGTTGCTGAAGCTGAAACGGTCAAGTGTTGCGTAGAACAGGCAATACCGCCGACAGAGCAGAGAAAGGAGAAGTCAAAAGGGCAAGATATATCATTGTGATCCAGTCGGGGGTGTGCTATAATTTCAGTGTCATTGACAACGACAAATTGAATTTTATGGAAAAGGAGAACAAAAATGCAGATTGTACCTACACTAAATTTTGGAGGGAATTGTCGGGAAGCGATCCATATGTATGAAAAGGCATTTAATGGAAAGATTAGTTGTCTGATTACATATGGAGAAGCGAATGACCCTGAATATAATCCGTTGCTTAAAGAAAATCAAAAAGAGTATATATACCATTCGGAACTTGTATTGGGAAATCAAAGAATCATTATGAGCGACCATGTGGATATTGAATTTCAAACGTGCTATTCAAATTTCCTCACTGTTATGTATGATACAAAAGAAGAAGTGCAAAGAGCATATGAAATCATGAAAGAAGGCAGTAAGACAATATATCAACTGGAAGCTACTCCATATAGTTCTTGTCGAGTTGTTTTTGTTGATAAGTTTGGAATTCGTTGGGGAATTATGACCGAGCAAACAGAGTAATGAATTCCTGTTTGTGTAAGAAATGGGTGATATAATAGCTTTTCTATATAACAAGGAAAATCAATGCTTTTCTATGGAACTGAATGATATTCTGTTTAGTTGCGAAACAGAATGTCAATTCTTTGAATCTATTGCAGAGAGACTGGCAAAAAATATAAAACCAGATTACCATTTATTGCGGAATACGTTGTGGGAAATAAAGAATTTCTTGAAACATATGGAGTAATGTCCAATGAAGATTTTTTGATAATGCTTGAGGAAATGACAATATCATGGATTTTTCTCAAAAATAATAGAGACCGTTTCAAGTTTTGTGTAAAATCAAAAAACCGATATAAGATTTGTGAATAGTTGCAAATGGGCAGAGCCGATTTTTCTGGTTCTGCCCTTGTCTGTATTATACAGGGATTTCCCGGCATGTCAATCAAGACCTGCCTAACATAATGGGACTGTCCCAAATAATAATTCGGGACAGTCCCGCACTGTTTCCTTGTCATCCATTGGAAAAAATATTCATATCTAATATTTCCATCTTTTGCACGAATACCACTAACAACTCCGCTTGAAACCATTTCTTTTGCAAATTTTTTTGCATTTCCATTTTCACCGCTGTAATAAATATTTACTGTGATAGCCACTTTATTTACCTCCGTCAACTCCCGATTGTGATTTGATGTTTTTATGAGAAATATTAAAGTTGTTATATTTTCCCATAGGGTATTGCGGCGTCTGACACGGGAAAAATAAGAGAATAGTTACAGAATTCTTCGGGCAACTATTTTATTTGATGCATGTAGGTGTTTGGGAACACCGGGATGTTCATCCTCAAATGTATATGACTTAAATTGTAAAATTTCCCAATCATTATATAATTCTTTTATCTCCTTATCTTTTGCAAGACCGATTGCAAATGGTGCAATGTCCTTCGAGGCTGGTACTGTATCAGTAAATATTTGCATGATATGTATACCACCTATATTGGTATATGCTTTTGCTCTATTTATCAGAGCTTTCCAATCCATTTTTTGTACGAAATGTAAAGTCCCAAAAGACATAACCATATCATAGTTTTTCTCAAACTGATATGTTATCAAATCAGCAGTAAACGCATTTAACTGAATGTTTTCCTTTTTGCATCTTTGTTGTAACTTTGCTATCCCATGTTCTGATATATCAAAAGCATCAACATTACAATAGCCCTGCCTCGCTAAGTAAAAAGCATTCTGACCTTCGCCACATCCTATATCGATTATTTGTGACTGCCTGTTGAGTAAGTGTTCAAATTCTTTAATTGTTGCATTGGGTTCAGATGAAAATGCAACAATATTTTCATCCTGATATGCTTCTTCCCAGAATGGCACCAAATCTTTGTGCATTAAATAACCCTCCCTGTTCAAACATGCCTATTTACAAGTTGTAATTAATTTTGTCCAAATTACCATATCTCTGTTTTAATGTCAATATTCTATGATTTCCATCACTGAAGCAACCCAAAACTTTTCCAAAGTTACAAGATTAGTTGATGAACAAAGACTATTTTTTCCCAATAATAATTACATGGTTGCTTGCACCAAGGATGGACTGTTCACGGCAAACACTATAATGGTATTGACACCAAACATCAAATTCTGATTCATTCCATTGATCGACTTGATGGGATAACATTGGAGCTGTGCCATCCTGTGCAAAATGATCAATTATTTCAAGATTCTTGCTTAAATATAATTGTTCCATTTCTTCCTTTGATGAATAATAGGTATCTGTCCAAAAACATTTTTCATCAGAATGCTTTAATACGCCTGTTTCAACAAGTTGCTTAGCCAGGGCACCATCTAAATACTTGCGATTGTTCATGGCAACATATTGAAAAACATAAAACCTTGGGATATATGCAGTAACCAAAATACCATCGTTTTTTAATACTCTAATACATTCATCAATACATTTTCCCCGTTGCTCTTCTGTTGTTAAATGATAAAAAGGTCCCATATTTAATACAACATCGAAAGAATCATCATCAAAAACAGACAAATCTGTAGCATCTAAAACAGCACTTTTCATATCATATTGTTTATTGGATAAGTTTTTATTAATAATATCAATGTGCCTTGGCGTAATATCTGTGGCGGTAACATCATGTCCTTGTTCAGCTAAATAAAAGGCATATACGCCAGTTCCGGCAGCACAATCAAGGATTTTGCTTTTCTTTTTTATGTGTTCGCCTAAGATTTTAACCGTATTTATAAATTCGATTTTTCTTGCGTTATTTGTTGTTAGTCTGTCTTCTTCTTTATAATTTTCATAACTTTCTATAACATATTTTTTCATTGAAATTCCCCCATATCTAACGCTGATTTGCAGCATTGTTTATTTTTTAACCATAGCATACATTTTCATGTCTAACACTTTACCGTTTTTTACTGCATTATTATGCAAAGTTCCTTCAAATTGAAAACCCGATTTTTCCAGAACACGACATGAAGCTATATTATAAGCAAAAGGCTCAGCAAAAATTCTAATAATATCAGTATAATCAAATATGTATTTGCAGATTTGGACTACAGCACTTGTTGCATACCCTTTTCCCCAATATGGTTCACCTATATAATAGCCCATTTCGGCAGACCATGAATGAATATTATCACATCGAAATGCTCCTATACTGCCTATAACCACATCATCCACCATAATAGCAAAAGCAAATGTTTTGTTTTTATCTGCCGATAGCATTGATGATATGTATTCTTCTGCATCTTTTATTGTGTATGGGTATGGTATTCCATCACGTAAATTGTTCAAGATATTTTTATTATTTGCTATTTTTGCCAATGCGTTCTTGTCTTCAATTCTCCATTTTCGTATGTAACAATCCATATATTCTTCCTCCAAAATATAAATTTAATAAAAAAAGCTACCCTCCTTAATTATATTTAAGGACGATAGCTCTTAGCTTCGTGATACCACCTTAGTTTATCTGTATTTCGCAATACAGACCTCTGCAAGTACGGAATTACTTCGATACTCTGACGCTGTAATGGGCGTTCCCAGTGTAGCCTAATGTCTATACAATCGGTACACAGCTCCAAGACTGGTTCAATATTCATCCTCTGGAGTTTTTCACCAACCAACTCCTCTCTGTGAGATTCAAAATATTTACTATCTCTTTTCATTGCCTTTGTTGATATTTCTGAAATAATACAATTAATCCATCATTTTGTCAATGATTTTTTAACGTACTGGAAAACTTCACCTTTTGTGTTATACTATATTATGTGATTTTCTTTTTTTTATCTAAAAAATAGCAAATTACAAGGAGTGCAGGGCAAGGCTAAAGGCAGAAAACGCACTTTAAGAAGCGATTTAGACAATCAAGTATCATGCAATGGGAAAGACTGCGGCTTAACGGTTGCGGTCTTTTGTTTTCCCTCTCCGAACAGGGAAAATAAAGTGTAAAAGCCCATTGCAAGGAAAGGAAGACACCAAGACCATGAAACTGTTAAAATGTGAGCAGGAAGTACATATCAGCTTTTGCGCTGATAAAGAAACCGCAACCCTCTACACTTCCTATCCGGTGTGGATAAGGAAAATGGATAAACCTGTGGAGAAGAATCCGCAGAGCTTCCAGTGAATAGCGGAAAACGAGGTAAAGGATAAGTCCAAAGGGCGGGATATATCATTGTAATACAGTTGTGTGTGTGCTATAATTTCAGTGTCGTTGACAGCGACAAATCGAGAGTTGTGGAGGGGAAAGAAATTGATTGAAACTTTTGGAGTTTACATGATAGAAAATGGCTGGAATATCGAGTGTAATGAAGGACAGGGCGAATACCTTCCTGAAACTATAATAAAAAGATATAAAAATATCCCCAAACAATGGCGAGAATTTATCGGTGGCATCAAGTGTATGATGAGTTCTGATGATACAACGTGGTTTTTGTGTGCAGAAGATTTCGTTACACAAAGTGATGAGGCGTTTCAATGGAATGAATGGGAACTTCTCAGTCTTGAAAGCGTTGAAGATGATACGAAATGGCAAAACGAAATAAGGAAATTTTGGGACAATCATCTGCCTATTGTTATGTCCGTAAAAGGTTGCTATTCTTATTACGCTATTGCAATAAAAGATGGTTCAATCGTACATGGGTCAGAACCGGAATTTGAAGAATGCGAAATTGTTGCACCCTCGTTTATGTATTTCATGGAAAAAATCGTTAAGGGGGAAATACAATTATAAACAAGGCGGTAACTTCAAATTTGACTAATTCAAAACTAAATAATAATCACTAACAAAGTAGTGGTAAACCTATTACAGATTTACCGCTATTTTTTTACCCAAAAGTAGACATGCAAACCATAAATGAAATATCACCCCCTATACTGTCAGCACAATAATTTTTTATATAGGTTATCTATGCAAATTGCACCAAATGGTGCAGTAATGAGAATTGACAACACCGCCACTGTCAATACAGTCTGTCCACAAGCCAATCCCATTGTAAAAGGTATTGCACCGATAGCTGCTTGTACGGTGGCTTTAGGTGTGTATGCTATCATACAGAATAGTTTTTCTTGTCTTGTAAGTTTGGTTTTTATCAAAGACATTGCCACACCAAACATTCTAAAAACCAAAGCACCTATAACTAATAAAACAGCAAATATACCTGCGGTTATAGCATATTTTAAATCAACGGT
>JAIDHZ010000091.1 GCA_029052995.1 Lachnospiraceae bacterium
ATTATTTAAAGCCTCACCAGAATTTTTAGGCTGTGCAGTAGGGTTTTCTAAAGCTACACCGGATTTTTCAGGCTGTACAGTGGGATTTTCTAAAGACGTACCGGATTTTTCAGGCTGTGCAGCGGGATTTTCTGAAACCGCACCGGATTTTTCAGGCTGTGCAGCCAGATTTTCTAAAGCTGCGCCAGCATCTTCTGACTGTGCAACCGGGGATTCTAAAACTATGCCGGCATTTTCTGACTGTGCAGCGGGGGATTCTAAAACTGTGCTAGCATTTTCTGACTGTGCAGCGGGATTTTCTGAATTTATAACAGCATTTTCCGTTTCCGGCAGTATAATATCTAATATCTTCTCTGCAACAGAAACAAGGGTATTGCCTTCAGTACCTGCCGGAAAGGATTTTGCAAAATCTGCCATGCTGTCAGCCGTGTCAATAATATCCCCTGTTAACTGATGGCTGTAATTCTGATATCGTTCATATTGTGCAATGTTAGCCTCTGTTACCGGAATATTCATTTTATTCATGGCAGCCAAAGTCTGCATAGAAGTACCTTCAAACTTCATGCTCTGTGATAGCAGCTTTACAAGGCTTCCCTTATCTACCGGCATTCCGGCTTCCATTAACTCCTTCGCAGCAGTAAAATTCTTCTCTGTAGGAGATAATCCTGCCAAATCCAATATCTTTTCCAATGTCTGGGTCTCGGCACTATACAACGAATCAAATACCGGTTTAATCATAACCTGGCTCTGATTATTTTCCTTAACACTAAACAACAAAATGTCACCAACGGTAAGGGATATATCTCCCTGCATTCTTGCTGGCAGTATTACATTATTATCAAGCGAAATTGTAACCTTATCTTGGGCAATATCTAATATTTCTCCTTTAAATACAGCCCCTTCCTTAAGACCTGCTATATCTGTATGGGAATTAACCGTATCAGACTGTCTTGTATGGTTTGCATTTTCTATATGCACATTCTGATCTGCTATATTTTTGCCATATCCACCAAAGATATTCTGTCCAATGTTCATTCAATTCCCTCCTCAATATAGAATGTCACACTATAAATAATTACAATATAAGTCAAAAATCATGACTGTCCTGTGCTGTTTGCAATCATTATACAAAGTTCTTTATAAAAGTTCTTCTGTGTATATCACATGGACCGATTAATTTTATCTGTTCTATATGTTTTGCGCTTCCGTAGCCTTTATTATTAGCAAAGCCATATCCCGGATATTTTTTATCCATCTCGGTCATAAACCGGTCTCTCGTAACCTTTGCAACAATACTTGCGGCTGCAATGGACACACTCTTAGTATCTCCCTTGATAATTGACTCCTGCGGTATGGAAACCTCCGGTATAATGACTGCATCATTTAACAAAATATCCGGAGTTACAGACAATTTTGAAATGGCCACCCTCATAGCAGCATAATCTGCCTGCAAAATATTAATCTCATCAATAAGTTTTTCATCTGCAAAACCAATTCCAACAGCAACTGCTTTCTCCATAATCTCATCGTAAAGCATTTCCCTTTTCTTTTCTGAAAGCTGTTTCGAATCATTCAGATAATAAATGTCGGTGTCCCTTGGAAGTACAACAGCCGCAGCTACAACAGGACCGGCTAATGGACCTCTGCCAACTTCATCAATTCCACATATATATCGGCATTTTTCATACTTTCTTTCATAGGCTTTCATATCATAGATTCGTTTTACTTCGTTTTCAAAATCCACGAGCCTTTTTTTTGCACTGTTCACCAGCTTAATTACTCCGGTTCTCTCATCTGTTTCAAATTCGGAAATCCGTTCAGGAAGTTCCTCAATAGATGCAGTTTTTAGAATATCTTTTATTTCTGAAATACTCATCTGTACCTCCAAATGAAAAATCTTATTCGATTTTTCCAAATTTAGAAAGCGGCCAAATCCGGAAAACTGCTTTCCCTTCTAAGTCCTCCCGTTTTATATTACCAACTTCTTCAGTTCTGGAGTCTTTACTGTCATTACGATTATCTCCCATTACAAAATACTCATCTTCTGCAAGCTTTACGTCAATTCCGGCACGGCCAATCATATTAGGAGAAATTGTTTCTTTTCCATAATTTTCTTCTAATGGCTCATCATTAATATATATTGTGCCGTCCTCACCAATTTTCACACTTTCTCCAGGCATTCCGATAATACGTTTTATATAGTAAACAGAACTCTCCTGATATGGAAATACCACAATATCAAACCGTTCCGGTTCATTAATGTGATAAGATAGTTTATCCACCCACAAATTATCCCTATCCTCTAATGTGTCATTCATTGAATCGCCACTGACTTCTGTTCGCTGCCCTACAAAAGTGATAATAAGCCATACGGCTAAAATGACAAATGCCATATAAATTACCGTACCCACTATTTCCCTTACAATATTTACCTCTTCCTTTGGTGTATCATTTTTTTCATTCTCTGCCATGTTTTACCTCCTTAGACTGACTATCACGGTTGTTCAACTGATATTCTGCCGAGCTTCCCATTTCGGAACTCTTCCAATACAATACCCGCAGCCTTTTCATAATTTAATTCATTTCCCTTTAATAAGCATCCTCTTGTTTTTGCTATTTCTTCCAAAATTGTACCCGCGGGTCCTGATTCAGCAACCTTATAACGTTTTTCAATTCTGCCCGGATATGACTTCTGCAAAAATTCAATAAGATTACAGGATAATTCAATCTTTTGTAAAATCTCATCATTTATAGAGCCTATATATGCCAAATGTTCTCCTACGGTATCGTCTTCAAATCTTGGCCACAAAATTCCCGGTGTATCCAAAAGCTCCACATTTTTGTTCAGCCGTATCCACTGCTTTCCCTTTGTTACACCC
>JAIDHZ010000092.1 GCA_029052995.1 Lachnospiraceae bacterium
GTATATTTACATATCGCTTAAAGCTTAAGAACTGTAAAAAAATAACTTGTGATATTGCTTGTCTTTTTCTCCTGGAGTACTACTCAAAAATCAGTTACATAGCCCGCTATGCGCCTGATTTTTGAACAACACTCCCGAAGAAAAATCCTGCGCACTATTCACAAGTTATTTTTTAACAGTTCCTTACCTGAAATATGGTAAACTTTTCTTCATAAAATCTTAATTTTTTATCAGATTTACATATTTGTCATTTCGTATTATTATAGTATTAACATTTCAAAATCATACCTCTGATAATAACTTAAAAACGGGTATGGCTTTGAAAAATACCATCCTTACAAAATCTTACAATAAAAACATTACATGAAAGGAACATATAATAATGAAACATTTTAATCATCTCGCTTTACTTGACTTTGCACATTCTGTAATACCAATCCTGTTATTCGCTGCATTATTAATGATGCCGGCTGTTATCTGCCATGCCACTACTGAGGACATTACTACAGAATCCGCAATTCCCACAACGGAGGCAACCACTGCTGCTCCCAAGCCTCCTGCCAAAGTTCATAAACCCGGCTCCACTGAGCGTTATAATGTCACAAAATATGGTGCAAATGGTTCTGATAAGAAGGATGATACGAAGGCAATTCAAAAAGCGCTGGATGAGGCAGGCTCCAACTATAAAATTATTGTGACCATTCCTGCCGGCACCTATTACATATCAAAATGCCTTTATATACAATCCAATACAACATTGAAGCTTTCCAAAAATACGGTTATACGCCGTTCAAAAAATGCATTGGGTAAAAATATGCTCCGTAACACCAACTCTAAACATATTAGCACAAAAGGAAAAAATTACAATTTGTCCCAAAATATCCGTGTGACCGGAGGAACCTGGGACGGAGGTAAAATTTCAAAAGCAAAATCAACAAGCAACCTCATCTACTTTGGACATGCCAGCAACATTACAATTGAGAATTCTAAGGTTAAAAACTGCTATGGTGCACATGCCATCGAATTTGCCGGTGTAAAGAACAGCAGAATCCGAAACTGCAAAATATCAGGGTTTCGTTACGATTCCAGCGGATTTACAAGCGAAGCAATTCAGTTAGATATCTGTTATAAGACTAAAAGCGAAGGGGCATGGGCTCCCGGTTTTGCAGCAGATAAAACACCATGCAAAAACATTACCATTGAAAAATGCACTATTACCGATTATCCGCGGGGAATAGGCATCCATCACACACTGAAAAAGCACAGATGCAGCAACATAACAATCCGCAACAACACATTTAAACGAAGCTCTGCCTCCAAACAGGGCAAGTGCGTAGCCGGCATTGTTATTTTCGGCACTGACAAAGTTAAAATTACAAATAACCGTTTTAATCGATACAGTTATGGCGCCATCATTAAAAACTCCAAACGTCTTTCTATCAAAAAAAATACGTTCAGATATAACAATTATGGAGCCCTTAATTTGTCAGGATGCGACAAAAATAACGGAAGCCGAATATTTTCCATTAACAAAAAAAAGAAATCAAAAGAAACAGAAGAAAATCCTGACAACCCGGAAACAAATGACAAAACACTTGAGTTTACCTGTCCATATATTAATTCAGGGACAGTATATGTAGGAGGCCATTCATACCGATTCTCCTCTTCAGATTCCAAAAAGATAATTAAACTCTATGACACCATATCATCAGGAACCTATGTAAACTTTTACGGAAAGGACTACTGGAATAACAGGTATTATCAGACAAGCTGGATTCCAAAATGAACTCAAACCATAATTACCATTTATTCCATCGTATAAAGTCGACAGAATGGAGATTAATATGAAAAAGCAAGGCTACTATACTTCCGGACAATTTGCAAAAATGGCTCAGGTGTCAGTGCGCACCATCCGTTTTTACGACCAGCAAAATATATTAAAACCTTCATATGTTAATGAAACCGGCGTACGCTTTTATACAGATGAAGATTTTGTCAGGCTTCAACAGATTCTTCTTCTAAAATATTTAGGTTTGTCTTTAAAAGAAATACGGGATGTGACAGTCAGCGATACCGATTCTGATATGTTATTAAACTCTCTTGACATGCAGCTTAAGCTTGTTAAAGACCGCATAGAACAGTTGGAACTAGTCGAAAAAGCAATAGGAAACACTGTCACAGCCCTTAAGAACGAAAAACAGATTGACTGGAAACAGATGCTTCACCTCATTCATTTAACAAATATGGAAACGAGTTTAAAAAGCCAGTATCAGGATGCCACCAATATCTCCTCCCGAATTCGGCTTCACCATCTTTATTCCACCAACCCTGAGGGATGGTTTCAATGGATTTACCGTCAATGTGCCATCACTTCCGGCATGCGCATTTTAGAAATCGGATGCGGCGACGGAACATTATGGACACAAAATATGTCAAAGATTCCATCTGACATTTCAATTTTACTGTCTGATTCTTCTAATGGGATGCTGTGGGATGCAAAGCGTAAAATCAGTAATGACGATGTTCGTTTTACATTTGAACAGTTTGACTGCCATCAAATCCCATATGATGATGCCTGCTTTGATTTTGTTATTGCAAACCACGTACTTTTCTATTGCGAAGACATAGGTGAGGTATGCTCAGAAGTGTCCCGTGTATTGAAGCCTGACGGTATTTTTTTATGCAGTGCCTATGGACCGAACCACATGATGGAAATCAGCCGTCTTGTCACGGACTTTGACAGCCGTATCATTCTCTCTGCAAAAAAGCTTTATGAGCAGTTTGGCATCCAAAACGGAACACAGATATTAAGCAGCCACTTCCCTGCCATTTCATTTACTCCTTATGAAGATACTTTGGTTGTCACAAAAGCAGAGGATTTGATTGAATACATTTTATCCTGCCACGGCAATCAAAATCAGTATATTTTAGAACGATATAAAGATTTCAGAACTTTTGTAGAGCAAAAAACCCGCAAAGGATTTTCCATTACAAAGGAAGCCGGTATTTTTCTCTGTAAAAAATAAAAAATCACTTGAAGGTGACGTTACGTCACCTTTTATAATGTATTTATTCAGTTAATAGTCTGTAAATTAAAGTAAACCTGACTGATATAATATTACGTAAAATGGATATATTCTAATTTAGAAGGAGGAAAATTAATAATGAAGGGAATCATACTTGCAGGCGGTTCAGGAACCCGTCTTTATCCGCTTACCATGGTAACATCTAAACAATTGCTGCCAATCTATGATAAGCCAATGATTTATTATCCGATGTCTGTACTAATGAATGCCGGCATTCGGGAAATACTGATTATCTCTACCCCACAGGATACTCCACGTTTTCAAGAGCTGCTTGGTGATGGACATCAATTTGGCGTAGAACTTTCCTATGCTGTACAGCCAAGTCCCGACGGACTGGCGCAGGCTTTTATTATCGGAGAAGATTTTATCGGCAATGATACGGTTGCCATGGTACTTGGCGATAACATTTTTGCCGGGCATGGTCTGAAAAAAAGGTTAAAGGCAGCCGTTAACAATGCCGAAACCGGTCAGGGTGCCACTGTATTCGGCTATTATGTCGATGATCCCGAACGCTTTGGCATTGTAGAATTTAATGCAGAGGGCAAGGCAGTTTCCATTGAAGAAAAACCGGCACACCCTAAGAGCAACTACTGTGTAACCGGCCTATATTTCTACGATAACCGTGTTGTAGAATATGCAAAGGGTCTCAAACCAAGCGCCAGGGGAGAATTAGAGATTACAGACCTTAACCGCATCTATCTCAATAATTCAACGTTAAATGTCGAGCTTTTAGGACAGGGCTTCACATGGCTTGATACCGGCACGCATGAAAGCCTTGTAGAAGCAACCAATTTCATCAAAACAATGGAGCAGCATCAGCATCGCAAAATTGCCTGTCTGGAGGAGATAGCTTATCTAAATAACTGGATTACCAGGGATGATGTATTAAAGGTCTACGAGATTTTAAAGAAAAATCAATATGGACAGTATTTGAAAGACGTATTGGACGGCAAATATTTAGACGTGCTGCATTAAAATATAATAACAGACAAGGAGAATACTATTATGACAATTATTGTGACCGGAGGAGCCGGATTTATAGGAAGTAACTTTATATTTCATATGCTTAATCAATATCCTGACTATCGGATTATCTGTCTGGACTGCCTTACCTATGCGGGAAATCTTTCTACGCTTGCACCGGTAATGGACAATCCCAATTTCCGTTTTGTAAAGGAAAGTATTACAGACCGAGAGGCTGTATACAAATTATTTGATGAAGAAAAACCGGACATCATTGTAAATTTTGCAGCAGAAAGCCATGTAGACCGCTCTATTGAGAACCCGGAGGTATTCCTTGACACCAATATCAAGGGTACTGCCGTGCTTATGGATGCCTGCCGCAAATATGGCATCAAACGGTATCATCAGGTGTCCACGGACGAAGTATATGGCGATCTTCCTCTTGACCGTCCTGATTTGTTTTTCACTGAAGAAACACCAATTCACACCAGCAGTCCGTACAGCTCATCCAAAGCTGCTGCTGACCTTTTAGTACTGGCCTACCACAGAACCTATGACCTTCCAGTTACCATAAGCCGGTGTTCCAACAATTATGGCCCTTATCATTTCCCGGAGAAGCTTATTCCTCTAATGATTGCCAATGCATTAAATGACAAACCTCTTCCGGTTTACGGCAAGGGCGAAAATGTCCGCGACTGGCTCTATGTGGAAGACCACTGTAAAGCAATCGACTTAATTATCCACAAGGGCCGTGTAGGAGAAGTCTATAATATTGGCGGACATAATGAAATGACAAATATAGATATTGTTAAGATTATCTGTAAAGAATTAGGCAAACCGGAAAGTCTGATTACCTATGTAACAGACCGCAAAGGGCATGATATGCGATATGCCATAGATCCTACAAAAATTCACAATGAACTTGGATGGCTGCCGGAAACAAAATTTGCTGATGGCATCAAAAAAACCATCCGGTGGTATCTTGACAACAAGGAATGGTGGGAAACCATTATTTCTGGCGAATATCAGAATTATTATGAAGAAATGTACGGTAACCGTTAACCCCGCTACCCACATAAACTAAGGAGCCGTTCAAAAAACTTTGCATAATGCCTGTCTAAACGCCAGCCCTGTTGCAAAGTTATTTATGAACAGTTCTTAAGAAGAAAATGGAGAACTATCATATGAAAATATTAGTAACCGGTGTGGCCGGACAGTTAGGCCACGATGTAATGAATGAATTAGCACACAGAGAGATTAATGGAATAGGCTCTGACCTTGCCGATAATTATAACGGTATCAATGACGGCTCCGCTGTTACGAAAATGCCATATATGCCTCTTGATATTACAGATGAAGAAGCGGTAAATGCCAGAATCATTTTTACCCAGCCGGACGCAGTAATCCACTGTGCCGCATGGACAGCTGTAGATTCTGCAGAAGAACCGGAAAACCAGCGTAAGGTCCGCCTTATCAACACAAAGGGAACTGCAAATATTGCCAAAGTTTGTAAAGAATTAAATATTCCAATGATGTACATTTCAACGGATTATGTTTTTGACGGAAAAGGCAGTGAGCCCTGGAAACCCGATTGTACGGATTACAAGCCTCTAAATGTATACGGAAGCAGTAAATTAGACGGGGAACAGGCAATTACTGAACTCCTTTCTAAATATTTTATTGTAAGAATTGCCTGGGTATTCGGAACAAATGGTAATAATTTTATTAAAACCATGCTGAATGTGGGAAAAAACCATGATGAAATAAGGGTGGTCAACGACCAGATCGGCACCCCTACCTACACCTATGACCTTGCAAGACTGCTTGTAGATATGATTCAAACAGACAAATATGGATACTATCATGCAACCAATGAAGGTGGATATATCAGCTGGTACGATTTCACAAAAGAGATATTCCGACAGGCCGTAGAATTGGGACATACACAATATTCTGAGGACAGGCTGACCGTGACTCCTGTAACCACTGAGGAATACGGAATTTCCAAAGCTGCCAGACCTTTTAACAGCCGTCTTGACAAAAGTAAGTTAGCAGAATACGGTTTTACTCCCCTCCCGACATGGCAGGACGCAGTTTCACGATATTTAAAAGAAATTACATTTTAGTAAAAACGATAGGAGATAATTTGATATGGGACAAATCAAAGTAACTAAATGCCCGATTGAGGGTCTATATGTCATTGAACCAACTGTTCACGGTGATGAACGTGGATATTTTATGGAGACTTATAACCAAAAGGATATGGAGGAGGCCGGTCTTACCATGCAGTTTGTACAGGACAACCAGTCATGCTCCACTAAAGGCGTATTGCGCGGACTGCATTTTCAAAAGGAATATCCACAGGGCAAGCTTGTTCGTGTAATTAAAGGAACTGTATTTGATGTGGCTGTCGATTTGAGAAGTGACAGCAAAACTTACGGGCAGTGGTTTGGTGTAGAATTGTCTGAAGAAAACAAAAAACAGTTTTATATTTCCGAAGGGTTTGCACATGGATTTTTGGTACTGAGTGATACTGCGGAATTCTGTTATAAGTGCACAGATTTTTATCATCCGGGAGATGAGGGAGGTCTCGCTTGGAATGACCCGGAAATCGGCATCAAATGGCCGGAGCTTATTGGTGAATATAGCGGAACTGCTTCCGCTAAGGATTATAAGTTATCGGATGGAACTGCATTAAATTTAAGCGATAAAGACCAGAAATGGCTGGGATTAAAAGATACATTTAAATTTTAATAATCCATAGGAAAAAAGGGTTTTTAGCAATTCAGCTAAAGACCCTTTTGACAACAATCCTGTTTCCAATGTTGCCGTATCATGTGCTGCCTTTTTCCTGCTCTTCTACCCCCTATATATTAACATAATAATAAATATTAATCGGCAACGGCAACATAAATAATAAAGAAATATACATATAGAAAAGTTAATAACTATGTCTATATATAGTTATCAATATGTAAAACTAAGGTTGACATCATATTTATACAACATTATAATATGTATGTAACTATTTTACAAAATATGACAAAAATGTGGATGAACATTATGAAAACAAAACAACTCCGAATTGTATTATCCACATTAATGACACTCGTAATGATTTTAGGTTGTTTAGCATTACCGCCTAGTGGAAGTGTTTCACAGGCCGCAACCAAACTAAAAG
>JAIDHZ010000093.1 GCA_029052995.1 Lachnospiraceae bacterium
GAATTTACAGTATAAGTATTTTCATTAAAAATAATTAAATCGGCAGGACCATTTTCTGCAATATATCCACAATCAAGATGATATAATGTTGCCGGATTAATTGTCATTTTTTCAAGTAATTCCATATAGGAAAGATGACCTTCCTTTACAAGATATGTTACACCTAATCCAAAGGCAGTTTCTAATCCGATAATTCCGCTTGGTGCTTCGGTAATAGGTTTTGATTTTTCATCTGCACTATGTGGTGCATGATCTGTGGCAATAATATCAATAATATTATCTTTTAGTCCTCTTATAATAGCCTGACGATCCTGTTCTGTACGGAGAGGAGGGTTCATTTTTGCCAATGTACCATATTTAATAACTGCGTCTTCTGTTAAGGAAAAGTGATGTGGTGTTGCCTCTGCATGTATGTTGATTTTTTGTGCAACTTCTGCCGGAATAAATTGGGTAGCAGATTTATATGATTCCTCAATTGAAGTCATATCTTCAATAAGTTTTAAAGGAGGAAGAGTTATATTTTGTTTTGCTGCTATTTCTAATTTTGACTGACGGACGAGCTCTACACCCTCCCGGCTGCTGATATGCTGAATATTAATTGGGGCACCTGTCTCTGCTGCAAGAGATAAATCTCTGGCAATTAAATCAATTTCTGCAGCTCTTGGAGAACCACCGATATTAAAATATTCAGAAGCCTTCCCTCTGTTTATGCCATTATTTACAATAAGATCAGGATTCTCTTCATGAAAGCTTAGTGGAATATTTAACTCCTTTGCTTTTTGCATAGCAGCTTTAACAACAAATTCATCTAACATTGGAATACCATCATCTGTAAATCCAACAGCACCAAGTGATTTTAATTGTTTCATGTCTGTTAATTCATGTCCCTGTAATCCCTTTGTAACAGAAGCACAGGTTAATACATGGATTTTTGTCTGTGCAGCACGTTCTAAGACATATTTTAATGTATTTGGATTATCAACAACCGGTTTTGTATTTGCCATAAGAATAACAGTAGTAAAACCACCCTTTGCGGCAGCTTGTGCTCCGGTAAAAATATCTTCCTTATAAGTAAAACCAGGGTCTCTAAAATGAACATGAACATCAACTAAACCAGGGGCAATCATCATGTTATCTGCATAGATGATTTCTAAATTTTCTTTTTCCTCATCTGATAGGTCTATGCTTGTAATAAAAGAATCAATTCTTACAATTTTATCTCCTTTTATCAGAATATCATAAATTCCTTCTCGACCAGATTTGGGATCTAGCAAATAACCATTTTTAATTAAAAGCATATGTGGCTCCTCTCTGCGGGATTACTGAATTTTAAAATTGTTACATCTGTTCAGGACAATCAATGCCTAGCAGTTCTAAGGCATCTTTTAATGTGTTTTTGGTAAGAGCTACAATTTTTATTCTGGCAGCTTTTAATTTTTCGTCTTCTACGATAACACGACAAGAGTTATAAAATTTAGAAAAGCTTTGTGCCACATCCATTGCAAAACGTGCCACAACACACGGCTCATATTTTTCTGCAGCATCCGCTATAACCTGTGGGAAGCGGCTAATGCATTTTAATAGTGCAATGGCTTCATCTTCTAACAGCAGACTGTAATCAATAGCAGCATTTTCATTATAAGAAACGCTTCTTAAAATGCTGGCACAGCGGCAATAGGTATATTGTACATATGGACCTGTTTCACCGTCAAAGTTCAATACTTTGTCCCATTTAAAAGATACATCTTTAATACGCTGATTATATAAATCATGAAAAAGAATTGCACCTACACCTACAATTTTTGCAACCTCTTCTTTATTCTCTAAGTCTGGATTTTTCTCTTCGATTGTTTTCTTTACCTTGTCGATTGCCTCTAATAAAATATCTTCTGCGTAAATAATATTACCGCTTCTGGTGGAAAGCTTTGCACCCTCAAGACTAACTAGACCGTATGGAATGTGTACAAGGCTGTCCTTTGCCCAGTTATTGTCTAATAGTTCAACAACCTTAAATACCTGTGCAAAATGAAGCTTCTGCTCTTGTCCGGTTACATATAGGCATTTATCAAAATTCCATGTTGCTTTCCGGTAAAAGATAGCAGCAAGGTCGCGGGTTGCATAAATGGAACTGCCGTCCTTTTTCATTATAAGACATGGTGGCATATCGTATTCTTCCAAATCGACAATCTTTGCCCCTTCACTTTCCATTAATAAACCGGCATCCTGTAAGCGATTTACCACATCTTCAGTTTTATCCCGATAGAAGCTTTCACCAAGATAATGGTCAAATTCCATACCGAGTAATTCATAAGTTCCCTTATATTCTTTTAAGCTGATATCTACAAACCATTTCCAAATTTCCAATGCTTCATTATCGCCCTGTTCCATTTTGGTAAACCATGTGCGGGCTTCATCATTCAGGCTGTCATTTTTATCTGCTTCTTCGTGGAATTTTACATAGAGGCGCATTAATTCCGCAACTCCGTCATTTTCTACAGCTTTCTTATTTCCCCAAGCTTTATAGGCAACAATCAGTTTTCCAAATTGGGTTCCCCAATCACCGAGATGGTTGATTCGTTCTACCTTATAGCCAAGCTTTGTATAAATCTTATATAATGAATTACCAATAATTGTAGTGCGCAAATGCCCAACATGAAAATTCTTTGCAACATTGGGAGAGGAATAGTC
>JAIDHZ010000094.1 GCA_029052995.1 Lachnospiraceae bacterium
TAGTTGAATTGGAAAAGAAAAATCAATATAATTTAAGACAAGGTTACGATTTTAAAATGCTGCCTGTTATCATTGCCATGGCATGGCCCACTATGCTGGAGCAACTCCTACAGACGGCCGTTCAGTATATTGATACGGCGATGGTAGGTTCACTGGGAACAAAGGCAACGGCAGCAGTAGGTGCGACCGGCACAGTAAATTGGCTGATTGGAAGTACAATTTCAGCACTTGGCGTTGGTTTTTTATCTTTTATTTCGCAGGCTGTTGGTGCGGGGAAAAAGCAGGAAGCAAGAAAGGCATCGGGGCAGGCAGTGATGGTAGTGCTTGTCGTCGGTGTATTTTTTACGCTTTTAACAACAAAGCTGAGCAGTATAATTCCGGTTTGGATGCAGGTTGATGCAGGAATTCAGGAAATAGCTGCGAGATATTTTCGTATTTTGTATACGCCGATGTTGTTCCGCAGCGCAAGCATTATATTTGGTATGGTGCTTCGTGCTGTTGGAGATACCAAAACACCAATGCGTGTGGGAGTTTCGGTGAACTTTATGAACATTATATTAAATTTCCTGCTGATTTATCCAACCCGTACCGTTTCAATAGGGGATATGGATTTTACAATTTGTGGAGCAGGAATGGGAATTGAAGGTGCAGCAGCTGCAAGTGCTGCAGCATATACCTGTGGGGGTATAGCCATTACTTATATGCTTTGGAGACACAAAGAAATATCACCCAGTGGCCAAAGCTTACGTCCCGACTGGACAGTATTAAAGCCTTGTCTGCGAGTTGCGTTTCCAAATATGATGCAAAGATTTGCCACCTCCCTCGGGTATGTCGTATTTGCATCAATGATTAATTCGTTGGGAGAAACTGCCACGGCAGCACACACAATTGCCAACACAGTAGAATCTGCTTTTTATATCCCCGGATACGGGATGCAGACTGCGGCGGCAACTTTGGCTGGAAATGCATGGGGCGCAAAAGACATGCACAGATTGAGTCGTTTGTCACGGACGATTTTGCCTTTGGAAATAGGCCTTATGATTATTTCAGGGGGGATATTGTTTATTTTTGCTGAACAGCTAATGAGTTTGTTTTCACGGGATTTAGATGTTATTATGCTTGGAGTCACTGTGCTGCGAATGGTGGCTGTGTCAGAACCGTTTTATGGAGTACCGATTGTGCTTGAGGGAATCATGCAGGGGCTTGGAAAAACGGTCGCTCCATTTATATATAATGTGCTTGGTATGTGGTGTATAAGAATAGTAGGAACATTTGTATGTATAAAGATTCTGGGGTATGGATTAATATCAGCATGGGGATGTATGATTGGCCATAATCTTCTTTTATTTGTTTTGTTTATTGCACATTATATCAGTGGAAGGTGGAAACCGGAAAAACTTACCTGCAATAATTCGGAAGCTAGATAAAGAAAAAGGAAGATGTGAATTTATTTGTGAACCTAATGAATCATACAAGTAAGAAAGTTATTTTTGATGAGGAGATAATAGATATGGTAGAGAAGGAAACCATGGTATATTTTAAGGGAGATAAGAGCTTGGATGAAACGGTTGAAATTATTCAACAACAGGTTACAGCTTATGTGAAGGAGAGACATTAGAAAAGGAAATCCTGATCTGGATGAAGAATGATATCCCGCTGCTTGCAGCGGGGTTTTTGGTGTATACCAATAAAGAGTAGCAAAGAATCTTGCAAAATTGTCACTTTAGAGTTCACTACAGAGTCATGATACATTGATATAATCTGGATTATAAAATAAAAAATGTATTATGAAATGGAGGAATTATAACGATGGAAATTCTTAGATGTGAGAATTTATGCAAAACTTATGGAGAAAAAGATACCTGTGTAAAGGCATTGGACAATATTTCTTTTAGTGTGGAAAAAGGAGAGTTTGTATCCATTGTAGGACCTTCCGGAAGCGGAAAGTCTACCCTTTTACATATTCTTGGAGGAGTCGATAAACCAACCAGCGGAAAGGTACTGATTGGAGGAACAGATATTCATGCATTGAAGGAAGATAAGCTTGCAATCTTCCGCAGGAGACAGATTGGATTGATTTATCAGTTTTATAATCTGCTTCCGGTTTTGAATGTAGACGAGAATATTGTACTTCCCCATTTACTGGACGGTAGGGCTATGGATAAAGAACGTCTGGATAAGACTGTAGGAGAAATGGGGTTGTCAGATAGAAGGAATAATCTGCCGAGCCAGCTTTCCGGAGGGCAGCAGCAGCGTGTATCAATAGGCAGGGCATTATTTAATCATCCCGCAATTGTGCTTGCAGACGAACCTACCGGTAATCTGGACCGAAAAAATGGAGCAGAAATTATTCATTTATTAAAGGAATCCAACCGCAGTCAAAAGCAGACATTGATTCTGATTACCCATGATGAAAGCATTGCCCTGCAGGCTGACCGTATGATTTGTATTGAAGATGGAAAAATTACAAAGGATGAGCGGATTCATGTAATAGGAGGTGACGTACAATGAGAAAAAATATTGTTTATTATGTCACCAGACAATACATGAAAATGAACAAAAAGAGGACATTTACGGCTTTCCTAGGCATTGTTTTTATGGTGCTTCTCATGACCTGTGTTTTTATTGGAAAGGATACCGCAGTTGGACAGCTGGAACAGGTGGCATCCCAAAAGGACGGAAAATGGCATGTTGTGTTATATGATATTACCGGGAAAGAGCGGGAAGAGGTAGAAAATCTGACAGAAGTTGAGAAAACAGCAGTATCTGTAGATTATGGATTTACGGAGTTTGCACAATCTGCAAATAAAAAGCATCCATATCTGAATATAAAAGCATATCAGAAAGATTGTTTTGACTGGATGAACATAGAACTCAAAAGCGGAAGGCTGCCGGAAAATGCAAAGGAAGTGGTGATAAGTGAGGCGGCGCTGGAAGATGGTGCCAATATTACCGTTGGTGATACCATAAAGGCAGAATATTTTACACGCTCCATAACAGGAATCAATAAAGAGCATGACTCTGTTTTTCCATTGGATAATCTGATTATAAAGTATGGAGAAACCGTGAAGGTTCCACAGCATTTTCCATTTTATGAGGAAAATGATTATATTAAAGAAAACAGGGATTATTCAGGGAAGAAACAGGAGTTGACAGTAGTTGGGGTTATAGAAACTCCCGGTTATGAAAGATCATATGGTGCAGGATATACAGCGATAGCCATGTTAGATGAAAAAGAAATCACAGGACTTGACCAATTTAATCTGTCCGTAAAACTGGATTTGGAAAAGCTTTCATCAACATACGAGTCTACATTTCAAGAGATTGTTGGAGAACATGAGATTGATTTCAATGATTATGTACTTGCATTTTCAGGAAAATCTTCAGATTCCACCTTGAATCTGCTGATTTCCGTGTTAACAATATTTTTTGTTGCATTTATAATGTTTGCTTCTGTATTCCTGATATATAATCTGTTCAATATGTCTTATGAAGAAAGAAGCCGTTATCTTGGTATGTTATCTTCTATAGGAGCAACCGGAAGGCAGAAGAGAAGCAGCATTTATTATGAAGCGTTTTGCCTGCTTATATTCGCACTGCCGGCAGGAATCCTTTCCGGCTTTGGTATTGTTAAAATGGGAATGACGGTTATACTTCCATTTTTGGGAAAGATGATGAGGCTGGAGCAATACATAGAAGGAGGCAGTGTAACACTTATGATATCATGGAAAGCAATTGTGGTGATTGTAGGAATAAGCGCTGTTACCGTTTTGTTTTCTTCCTATTTTCCGGCAAGGAAGATTGGGAAAATAGCTTCCATAGAATGTATTCGTGGGAATGCAGACAAAAAATCCAAACAGTATAAAATGAATAGATTTATGATGGGACATGGAAATGCAGAGTGGATGCTTGCAGGGAATACTTTGAAGCGGCAGTCTAAGAAGACAAGAGCCATTATAGCAGCATCTGTTACTTTTATTGTTATTATGCTGGTAACAGCGTTTGGGAGCTCTGTAATCCAAAGTACAGTGGAGCAAAAAATGGGTTATGATGAAGTAACTCCCAATTATGATAAATGGGAGTACATTTTTTCAATAGATGAAACAAAAGAAAATGAAAATTTGATACAGGAGATTAAGCAGGCAGAAGGAATTGCTGAAACTGTAGAATGGTATTTGAATTTTGATGCAATTGTTCCAAAGGATTGTTATAGTAAGGAATATTGGGATGATCTCCATGATATTCATAATCTTTATTATCATAGAAAATTAAGTGACAAAGAGTTTGACGAAATGATAGCATCGGAGCGGCGTCCAAAAGTAATAACTGTTATCGGTGTAGAAGCAAAGATGCTGGAGAAAATTGCAAAAGCAACCAATACCGATCTGCAAACTCTGGAAAACACGGATAAGCCTGCTGCAATTGTAGTGCAGGCGGGAACCCTTTCTACAGAACAATACAATCTTTCCGGTATGTCCGGTATGGAAGCCGAAAGAGCCCGCTTCTATGATGTGAAGCAGATGACGGATAAAAAGATTGGAGAAACCCTTCCGGTAGAACTTTATTCTGAAAAGGAAGACAAAACAGTTTCCTTTCCTATACAGATTGCCGGATATGCTAACAATGAACAATTAAGTGAGTTTATGTCTGTTCATGGTGGGAATATGTGTATAATTGTTAGTGTGGAGACAGCAAAGCAGATTGGTAAGGTTACGGAAAACTCAGATGGAACAAATGGTATGGTGAGGGATGTGCTTATCAAAACCGCAGAAAAAAAATCCGGAAATCCTGGACAGCCTGCAAAATTTAAGTGACATGGAGGACGCAAAATGTGCTTTGGTGAGAACGGATAACTTGGTGACATTGAGAGAGGGCATTATTGGAATTGTACATATTTTACTAAGCTGTTTTGTGATGCTGACGTCTGTAATATGCATGTTAAACTTATTTAATTCTATTCGCAGCAGAGTAAATGGAAAAACCAGGGAGTTTGCAATTATGGAGTCGGTTGGCATGACAAAGAAGCAGATGGAAAAGATGCTTCGGTATGAAAGTGTGGGAATTGTAATAAAAAGTATCTTATATGCAGCTCTTATTGCATTTCCTCTGATGTATGTGATACAGTTTGGGGTAACCAGCATATTTGGACCAATAACAATGGAGCTTCCTTGGATACAGATGATAGCTGCTGTGTTGATTACCATTTTAGTATTGGTTGTTTTAACAGAGTATTATTATAAAAAGGAAAAGTATGAAAATATACTGGAGAGAATCCGGAATGAAAGTGTATAGGATCGTTCTAGTAGGGAAAGGTCTGATTAGCAGAGGTTTCGCTATGAAAAGGAATGGCCTGCGGGATGTGCGAGGCACGTATCAACGAGGCAGTGAGGAATGCCTTACATGAAAAAGGGACTGTTCTCTGCATTCAGGAGGTGACACCATGCAGTCACAGGTTTTTACGGGTATCATGATGCCGTTCCTTTATGGTGCGCTTTCCGGTGCAGTGGAGCCGGTGGGTGCGTCACTGACCATTTTGGCAGCGAGTTTTGTGTTTCCACTCCTGCCGTACCTTTTAAGTTTTGCGGCCGGAGACATGGTTTATGTGGTAGTGGAAGAGTTGATCCCAGAGATGTCGGATAGTGCGTAGGGGTGACAAACAAATACAAATCAAAAAGGGAATTCTTCAATCCTTAAAAGGCTATGACAGTAACGGTTATAGTCTTTTTTCATGCAGTAATTACCGTATGAAATGAAATCATATTGCCCAAAGCAGAGAAATCCCTACCCATAATATTCCACATTCCAACCACTCGACAATTAATGGACGAAAAAAATCTTAAAACAGCACTGAAACGCAACAGTTATCACTTACCGCACCGTTTCCCCACCCACCAATGGGCAGAGAAAGAGAGATAGAAAAGCAAAAGAAAGAACCAAAGAAAGGTAAAAGACAGAGAGAAAGAGAATATATGTCAGTTATCAATCATATCAATCAATACTTATACATCTAACCATAGATGTACCACCACAGGGAGGGCAAAGACCATGACCAAAGAGCAGGAACAGCAGATTGTGGACTATTACAGCCTCACAGACAAATATATCCACAGTAAGCTACACTCCAATGCGCATCAGAGCGTATTCACCAAAGAAAACGATAAATATCAGTGGCTTGTATTAGAGCAGAAAAGCCAAAACCAAGTTGAGGTAAGGCACACCGACAGGCATGGAACAATCACAGCAAGGGATAATTACGAATTGACAAGAAATATCCCTAAGTGAGTGGGCATGGAACGCTTATGTGAGGGGGCAAATATACAAATACGCTTTAATGTCGATGAAATCAATCTAATCTATCAGTTTGGGGAACAGAGCAAAGCTGAAACATGTGCTAATTTATCCGCAATCCTGCTACAGATAAGGGACAGTGACACTAAGTAGATTGTAAGCAACACCTTGAAGAAAATAAAATCACTGTCAGAAGAAAGCTGTATGGAACTTACTGCCACCACCAAAAGACGGAAACTAGCCGAGCGCCACTATTCCATAAAGACAAGGTTAGCCAAAGCAAAGGAAGAGTTAAAAGAAGCGACAGTTGACGAGAGAAAACAGCACAGAATTGAGCAAAAAAGAAAGGCAGGAACAGAGTTATGAAATTGACAAGATACGAGCAGGAAAGTATTCTCAATTACAATGCAGGAGAACAGACCGCCACACTCTACACAAGGGATAAGGCAGTCATGCGGAAACTTGACACGCTTGTTGCCGACTTCCCCTATACATACAAGCTGATTGAGCAGGACGAAGTATCTAAGACATATTTTTTTTCGAAATCTTATGTCAGCTACCGTAAGCCAAGGGCGGTCAGTGACGGGCAGAGGGAACGGGCAAGGCAGATGATGATTGCAAAGAATAGGGCAAAGGAAATTTAAGCAAAATTTTATAGAATTGTGTATGTGTTTATGCTAAGATAAGGACGTTGAACAATTCAATAAATCGGGATTTGTGAGGTGATTTTTATATTATGAGAAATGATATTTTGCAGTTAGATGAAAAATCAGTAGATGACTTTTGGCGTTTAAGAATAGAGTTGTTTGAGGAATTAGGTGAAGTCCGTAAAGACATGGATATTTCCGAACTAGAATTAGCAACCAAGCAATACTATTTGTCACATATAAATAAAGATTTATTTAGTTGGGGAATAGTTCAAAAAGAAAAACTTGTTGCCATAGGTTCTTTATGCTTATTTACCCGTATTCCAT
>JAIDHZ010000095.1 GCA_029052995.1 Lachnospiraceae bacterium
GTATTACTATATTGGTTAAAATCCTCGCAAAGTTGATTATATTCATTCAGTATTCTACTCATGTTTCACCTCTTGTTATAATAATCAGATTGCTTTATACAATCTTTTAAAGGTTGCTCTTTTTATTTTCAGGCAGTTTACTATTATATGATAAAAATCTGACGGATAATAAAAAGTTATCCAACATTTTTACCATAATACTACATTTTTCTACAAAAATCACTATCCTTATAACATCTATATTTCGACTCTGTTCGACATTATTCGACATTCACCACCCAAAAAAAGCTATAATAAAACTAAACACCCTATTAATTTATAGCAAAGGAGACAATCATGAACGACATCCAATTACACACCAACAAATATTTAGACTACTGCTCACATCAGAAACGGCTGGACAAAAAGACAATAAAGGCTTACCACATTGATTTAGAGCAGTTTGTCAGCTATATTTCCGAAACACAATTAACAGACATCACACAGGATACCTTGGAACTATACATTTCCTACCTGCACCAAAATTATCAGCCCAAAACAGTTAAACGAAAAATTGCCTCCCTAAAGGCAATGTTCCATTATTTTGAATATAAAGGACTGATCACACAAAACCCATTTAGCAAAATGCAGATTAGATTCAGAGAACCCATTATTCTGCCTAAAACAATACCCTTACATACAGTAGAACACCTCTTGAAAGTCATATACAGTCAACAAACCAATGCCAAGACTGCATATCAGCGAAAAAATGCTATTAGGGATGCCGCTGTTTGCGAACTATTATTTGCAACCGGTATGCGTATTTCCGAACTTTGTTCATTAAATGTAAATGATGTGAATCTTGAAGATGGAACAATCCTCATTTACGGCAAGGGTTCCAAAGAGCGGCGGCTTCAACTTGGCAACAAAGATGTGATTACCACACTTGAAAATTATAAGGCTGAATATTTTGACGAAATAGCAAACTGCCATAATTTCTTTGTGAATCAGTCTGGCAGACCATTATCGGATCAAACCGTCCGAAGAATGATAACCAAATACACGGAACTCGCTGCTATTGATTTGCATATTACACCACATATGTTCCGCCACACCTTTGCAACCAGTCTTCTGGAGGCAGATGTAGATATCCGTTACATACAAGAAATGCTCGGACATAGTTCTATCAATATCACAGAAATCTACACTCATGTTGCCGTTTCAAAGCAACGTGATATCCTTACCTCAAAGCATCCTCGTAAAGATTTTAACATTATTTAGAGTCAAGACCACCGGCTTAGCCGGTGGTTTGCACTACCCTTATAAGGTATTTATCTTTACTTCCAATCATAAACACCTCTTTGGCTGCATAAAAAAATCACCACTTTACAATAAGTGACGATTCCTTTTCTGATTATTTCGTTGTTACCGTATAAGCCATCCGTAATCCTGCCTGCAATCCACTACATAGTCTGCATAAACAATATCATCCACGATTTGGAAGATTATCATATATCGTTTTTCAAACAGGATAAACCGATAAGCGTTTTTGGGAATATATTCCCCTGTGAGCCACGGGCATCTTTGCGGCATGATTTCCAATGAATCTGCTGTTTTTTCAAACTCTGCGGTCAGCCGTTCCGCAGCTTCGGGACTGACCTGTGCCAAAAATGCTGCATGGGAAACAAGCATCTGCGTTGCCCGCTCTGACACAATAACCTGGTATCTATTCTGCTGTTCCATGACCTGCCGCCTCCTTGATTGCATTACGCATCATTGCAGCTACTTCATCAACGGAATAGCCTTTGCTGCCACGCATCCTGTCCTCCTCAACCGCTAAGAGTTCCTCACGGAGCTTTAGCATCTTTTCCCTGCGGTTATAAGTCTCAATATCCATAACTACCAAATCCCCCTCGCCGTTCTTGGTAAGGAAAACTGGCTCTGCGGTCTTTCTGCACTGCTCGGCAATCTCATTGTAATTCTGTCTGATTGCTGCTGATGGGCGAATGTTCATAGCGACACCTCCTCGAATCAACGGTAGTAATATTCTACCCATATTATATCTGTTTCATGCAATGAAGTCAACACGGTACAACATTTTTACAAGCCCATCATTTCCCCCTTAAATTTTCCGTAACTATTCTAAATTATACTATTGACGATTTCTATTTTGCTGTGGTATAGTAGCGGCATAAGCGATTGTGGAATCAACCTGATTTATTAACACTATCCGCTTGGTATTCAACGGCAATTCGCCAGATTACCCTATACTTTTTACTTTATATCTTACAAATGCATATGCATATTTATGTACCGTCATATTTGCAATGTATCGAAAAAATACTGTCTGTATTGCAGGTCCACCTTTTTTTGCATATGCCGGTGACAAGGAGAATTTGAACATGACACAAACGAACAAAACCACACAGTTACCTGTAAATGCCGCATGGACCAACGCATCCGGTCCTGTTACCATCCGCATGACAAATGATTATTTGTTCAGGGCTCTGCTCCAGTCAAACAATAACGTCCTGAAGGCTCTAATTTGCTCACTGCTCCATTTAAATATGGAAGATGTGGAATCGGTAATCATCACAAATCCCATTGAGCTGGGTACTGCCTTAAATGCAAAAGAATTTATCATGGACATCCAGGCAATCATGAACAACCACACAAAAATCAATCTGGAAATGCAGGTCGTCAATGAGCACAACTGGAAGGAACGCTCCTTGCTCTATCTGTGCAGATCCTTTGACAATCTAAACCACGGAGATGACTACATAAATGTCAGACCTGCCATCCAGATTGGTTTTCTCGACTTTACCCTGTTTCCGGAACATCCCGAATTTTATGCTTCCTATTATGTAATGAACGAAAAAAAGCATTATTTATATAGTGACAAACTGCGGTTATCTGTGATAGACTTAACACAAATAAACCTTGCAACTAAAGAGGATCAGTACTATGGAATCCACCGCTGGGCTGCTCTCTTTAAATCCAATAGCTGGGAGGAGATTAAAATGATTGCACAATCTGATACCAATATCCAGGAAGCCTGCACCACCATCTACACATTGACTCAGGATGAAAAAATTCGGCAGCAGTGTGAAGCCATGGAGGAATACCAACGAAGACTCAATACAACAAACCGGATGCTTGAAAAATATCATTCAGAAATTAATCAGCTTGTTTCAGAAAAAGAGCGGATGAAATCTGAAAATGACCTACTGGCTTCCAAAAATGATCAGTTGGCTTCTGAAAATGACCTACTGGCTTCTGAAAATAATCAGCTGGCTTCCAAAAATGATCAGTTGGCTTCTGAGATTGAAAAACTGAAAATGCTTCTTTCTGAAAATGGCATTTATGCAGAATAATGCCCTAAGCTTTCAATATTTTTAGTCATTTGCATACAAGTAAAGCCCTTCACAGGAATGTGGTGGGCTTATCAAATCTCAGTTTCCTGCCATTCCTTTCATTCTCGTATCAGGTACAAAATGAACAATATCACTAAAATAAGAACCGACTTACCAGAATTTACCACTTCTCTTGCAACAGTTGCACCATATAAACCGGCTCCAACTATTAAATGTCATTCATCATTTTCCTCTTTTTCCAATTTTACTACAGAACACTCAAGAAATTATCCTATTGCATTATCATCTCTTGTTCATATGCTTGAAGGCAATAGCAGCTTATCTGATAGTTATTTTCGTCAATAGTTTTAAACTAAAGACACACGACAAATAGGGCAATTGCAAAGTCGCCACGTTAAAATCAGGCAACTCCTCGTGCCAGATTTTTAAAGAGAATCTGCTCAATCCTGTTTGCTCCATGTTCATTTGCCATCAAAAATCTTTTCATTGGCTTTGATGACAATTCTCCATCATGTTTTTTTACATCATACAAAAACGTCTCAGTATGGCTCCATTCGTAACAGCGGCATCTTTTCTTGCTGTCTGTCGTTCATCCTTAAGCTGTATATCCAAAAGCCGGTGCTGCATCTCAATATTCCAATGCAAAAAATCCTTATTTTTCAATGCCTGTAATACTATTTATGACTTTCTAAAATATTCATTAAGTATAAAAAACTCCCTTGCAATCTTTCCCATAATTCAGTAAAATAAAGGTGTTCATACTGGGAGATGGAAAGGAATTTCTATGCCCAATAAGCTATATAATACTTCATAGCCTCTCCTTTATTTGTTAATCAGAATAACGATTACAAAGGAGGATGCTATATGAAAAATCCGCAAAAAACGGTAGATGAACTACGCCCCATTGACGACACCTTTATCAGAAAACTTGGTGAGCACCGGGCTTTTTGTGAAGAAATGCTACGAACAGTGATGGAAAACCCCTGTCTTGAAGTCATTTCCAACACGGTTCAGAAAAATATCTACAACATTGACACCCGCTCTGTAGCAGTGGATATACTATGCACGGACACTAAGGATCATTTTAGCGTAGAGGTGCAAAAAGCAGATGATGATGACCACCAAAAGCGTGTCCGGTATAATGGTGCGTGCGTACAGATTCTTTCGTCAGAGAAAGGAACAAAATTTGCTGCATTACCGGATGTATATATGATCTATATTACGGAAAAAGATATCTTTAAAAGGGGAAAGACCATATATCATTTTGACCGTGTCATCAGGGAAACGGGCGATACAGTTGATAACGGCTACCACGAAATTTATGTGAATGCCGAGGTGGATGATGGGACTGATATTGCAGAATATATGGAGATTTTTTCAAGCCCGGATGTTCATATGAACACAAAGTTTCCAAATATCTGTAACACGGTAAGTTATTACAAGAAAGGGAAAGGACGTGGTAAACGGTAAACCATGAGTATCCATCTTTTCGGACTTCTGCCCATACCGGTGATTGTTTGCTGCGGCAATCTGTTCTATCAGTTTTTCCATGTTCTGATTCAGTGTTTCCACCTGATCCTGCAGGGCAGGGATAATGGCTGCAAGAGTTTCCTTATCACATTTATTCAGTTCATCTGCTGTATATATTTTCTTTGCCATTCATCTGCTCCTTTATCTGCAAAGATTATAGCAGAAATGTCGTGAAAAAGCGAATTTACGGTTATCCACAGTCCGTCATTTTGACTATGGATAATTACCATAAAAACTTGAAAAAACTAACGGTATCCGCTAGTTTTTTCAAGAACTTTCCACAAATGATATTTCGTTTTCAACTGTAATCCGGCTGTCCGTGGAAGATTACCTGCCTGTTTCAGATCTTTGTGGATAACCCCTGAAATACAGCTGTTTTTCGGTAGTTTTATCTTTTTCATTTTCTACTTTTTGCACAAAAACTATAGCAGCTCTTTCGGATGGGTTTCGCTGATTGGTCTTTTGGCAACAATATCAAAGCCTTCCATAAGCAGACGGTACTGCTCCGTTGTAATCTGCATGGCTTCTTCTGAATTTCTCGGCCATGAAAAAGCACCGGCATTTAACCGTTTATAGATGAGAAGAAAACCATCGCCCTCCCAAACCAGTCCTTTTATTTTGGTGGATTGTCTTCCGCAAAAAAGAAACAGTACATTTTTCTGGAACGGATCCAGTTTGAAATTGTATTTAATGATGGATGCCAGACCATCTATTCCTCGGCGCAAATCTGTTCGCCCTGTTGCCAGGTAAACTTTTTCAAATCCGGTTGCATCATTCAGCATAAGCAGCCGCCCCTATTAACTGCCGGATAAATGCAGCAGATGCTGATTCAGAAATTTCAATGGAAATACCATTATCCAGCCGGATGACAGCGGAATGATCATTTGCGGAAACCGGAGCAGAATGCTTTGGTGAAGGCAGTTCCACAAATGTTGTTTTGACAGAAGAATCGGTTGTTACCGGTAACTGGCAGGTCGTAAGCATCTCCCTGCGGATAACACGCTGCCAATAGTAAAATGATTTTTCGTTGATATGATTTTGCAGGCACCATTCCTTCTTTGTAAGACCACTGGCGTTGCAATCCTGAATGTTCTGAGACCATTCTCTGACCCTGATTTCATGTGTAGATTGATCCATGAGAAAATCCTCCTTTGATATGATGGATTCATTATCTCATAAATTTCTATTATTGACACGGTACGCATGGTTTACCGCTTACTCCGTGGTCAGATAAGATTCCTGAAATCTGTCGGAGCAATGAAATGAAAAAATGATTTTCTTTGCCACTAACCATGGTGGCATTACTTTTAGGTTGGTACTCATGGTTTACTGTTTACCCAGTCTCTCAAATGGATCAGGGTTAAAACAAAAGAGGAGCTGGTTGAGCGTATATATAAATACTTTGACGAGATTAACGCAGACCCGATGGTATATCACTGGAAATACAAGCTTGAAGAGATTGATTCAGGTGGAGAGGTTGTGGTCGAAACATTGCCTGTCAAAAAGTCGAGTTAATTAATGACAGCTATACTAGTTTTGCCTAGGTAAGACTGGACAACGTATTTAACTGTTCCTCTATATCTTGTGTACTTACTTTAACTACATCTGCTAACTGTTCCATACACAAAACCCTCCTAATATTTATATTATAAACTCATAAAATTTGACAAAGTTGTTTCTTGAAACTATTCTTCTATAAGCTAAATTTTTGCACAAAATACTATCTATTCATCAATTCAGTTTTTATTTGTGTTGTACTAATTTCTGGTGTTCTTGATAAATATGTAACTTCCGCACCTTCCTCCTTCAAAAAATCAAATTTTCCCTTCCAATCATCTCCCATGACAAAGGTATCAATGTGGTATTCATGTATATCTGATTTTTTTTGTTCCCAGCTTTCCTCTGGTATCACCAAATCTACATAACGTATTGCCTCAAGCAATTGCTTTCTTTGTTCGTATGTAAAATAACATTTTTTTTGTTTCTCTTTCCAGTTAAATTCATCGGTAGATAAAGCTACAACTAAATAGTCACCTAATTCCTTTGCTCTCCTCAACAAATTAATGTGTCCATAATGTAATAAATCAAATGTTCCATATG
>JAIDHZ010000096.1 GCA_029052995.1 Lachnospiraceae bacterium
GAGTGTAATGGAGATGAGTCATCGCTCCAAGGCATTTGAGGAAATTATTAAGACAGCAGAGCAGGATTTGAGAGATTTGATGAAGATACCGGATAACTATAAGGTATTATTCTTACAGGGTGGGGCATCCCAGCAGTTTGCTGCCATTCCGATGAATTTAATGAAGAATGGTGTAGCTGACTACATCATTACGGGTCAGTGGGCAAAGAAGGCTTTTGAGGAAGCGAAGAAATACGGTAATGTAAAAGCAGTTGCTTCTTCTGCTGATAAGACATTTTCTTATATTCCGGACTGCAGCGATTTGGATATTGATGAGGATGCAGATTACGTGTATATCTGCCACAATAATACTATTTATGGTACTGCCTTTAAAAATCTTCCAAATACAAAGGGAAAGATTTTGGTGGCAGATATGTCTTCTGATATATTGTCACAGCCGGTAAATGTTGAGGATTATGGTCTTATTTATTTTGGTGTACAGAAAAATGTTGGTCCTGCCGGCGTGGTTGTTGCCATTATCCGTGAAGATTTGATTAGGGATGATGTCATGGAGGGAACACCGACCATGTTAAAGTATAAGACTCAGGCAGATGCAGAGTCCCTTTATAATACCCCTCCATGCTATGGAATCTACATATGTGGAAAGGTATTTAAATGGGTAAAGGAAATGGGTGGATTAGAGGCAATGAAAATCCACAATGAAAAGAAGGCAGCAATTCTTTACGATTTCCTTGATTCTTCCAAATTGTTCAAGGGAACCGTTGTAAAGGAAGACCGTTCATTGATGAATGTGCCGTTTGTGACAGGAGATGAGGAGTTAGATGCCAAATTTGTAAAAGAGGCATCAGCAGCAGGTTTTGTAAATTTAAAGGGTCATAGAAGCGTCGGAGGAATGCGGGCATCCATTTACAATGCAATGCCAATTGAAGGTGTGGAGAAGCTGGTTGAGTTCATGAAGAAGTTTGAAGCAGATAATGCGTAAGGCTTTTAAGATTGTGACAGTTAGTGCTACATTCCAATTATGATGATTATATATTAAGAATAAGGAGTAAAAAATGAAGAAAATAAATTGTTTGAATCCGATTGCATCCTGTGGTTTGGATTTGTTCCCGGATAATTATGAAATAGTAGATGATTTAAATAATGCAGATGCTGCTTTGGTTCGTTCTGCATCTATGCATGATATTGATTTTTTAGATTCACTGACGGCTATAGCGAGAGCGGGTGCCGGTGTTAATAATATTCCTCTGGAGGAATGTGCAAAGAAGGGTATTGTTGTATTTAACACACCGGGGGCAAATGCAAACGGAGTAAAGGAAATTGTGGTGGCAGGATTATTGCTTGCCTCCCGTGATTTGATTGGAGGATATAACTGGGTTAAGGAAAATGCCGCAGATGCAGATATCGCAAAGATGGTGGAGAAGCAGAAGAAAAATTATGCCGGTAATGAAATTTATGGCAAGAAATTAGGTGTAATTGGTCTTGGTGCCATCGGTGCAAAGGTTGCAAATATTGCATTCCGTCTTGGAATGGAAGTATACGGTTATGATCCTTATGTGTCAGTAGACGCTGCATGGTCTTTGTCCCGCCATATTAAGCACATAAAGAATGTAGAAGACATTTATAAAGAATGTGACTATATTACAATTCATGTGCCTGCCCTTGAAAGTACAACAGGCATGCTTAATAAAGAAACCTTTGGTATGATGAAGGATGGTGTGAGAATTCTTAATTTTTCAAGGGATATATTAGTAAATGATTCAGACATAAAAGAAGCGCTTGCAAGCGGAAAGGTTGCAAAATATGTAACTGATTTCCCTAATCCTGATATTGCCGGAGTTGACAATGTTATAACTCTTCCGCATCTGGGTGCATCTACAGCTGAATCAGAGGATAATTGCGCAGTTATGGCAGTTAAACAGATTATTGACTTTATGGAAAATGGTAATATTAAGAATTCCGTAAACTACCCTGCGTGCGATGCAGGAACGTGCGAAACAGCTGCCAGAGTATGTATCTGCCATAAGAATATTCCAGATATGCTTACACGGTTTACAGGTGTTTTCTCAAAAGAAGGAATTAACATTGCCAATATGGTAAGTAAATCAAAAGGTGACTGGGCATATACAATTTTAGATGTGGAATCAGAGGTTAACGATATAAGTAAAGCAGAAATTGCATCAGTGGAGGGTGTTGTTAAAGTTCGTGTGATTTGAAATACAAATGCATAATAAAAGTGAAAGCTGCCATGGAATGGGATGATTTTTCATGGCAGCTTATTTACATTGTAATGCTTTGAAATATACACATTGATTTCATACTCTTGTAATATATTTTACCTATATTTTAAACTAGGGAGGCTGCCATAGATGAGTATCAAAATTTTATTAGCAGATGATGAGGAATTACTCCGTAATCTGGTAAAGGAAGTATTAGAGGAACAGAATTATATTGTATATGAGGCCGCAAACGGGGAAGAGGCACTTGATATTTTTTATGACAAACAGGACTTTTCGCTGGTCATATTAGATGTTATGATGCCTAAGTTAGATGGGCTTGCGGTATTAGATGAAATACGTAATGTATCGGATGTTCCGGTTTTGATGCTGACTGCATTGGGAGACAGCAGCAGCGAGCTGGCAGGCCTTAAACATGGGGCGAATGATTATGTAAGTAAGCCCTTTCACTATGAGGTGTTGATAGAGAGAATAAAGAATCTCTTAAAGATGTTTAATACACAGGGTATGGATATGATTACAATCGGTAATTTAAGGGTAGATTTTAGTGCACATAAGGTATTTGTATCTGAGTCTGAAATTACGCTGAATAACAAGGAATTTCAATTGCTGGAATACCTGATATCGAATCGGGGGATTGTACTTTCCAGGGAGAAGATATTGGACCGGATTTGGGGATTTGACTACGAGGGAGATATGCGTACAATTGATACGCATATCAAAATGCTTCGGTCAGATTTAAGGGAAGCAGGAAATTATATCAAAACAATAAGGGGAATAGGTTATTCCTTCGAGGAGAGACTATGAAAAGG
>JAIDHZ010000097.1 GCA_029052995.1 Lachnospiraceae bacterium
GATCATGCTTATAAACCTCCTTTATTAACGCAAATAAAAAGCAAAGAACTTATGATATTACAAATCCATTTGCTAAGTTAAATCCTTTTATTTATGTTCTATACAGTTTTTCAATCTCAACAAATACAGCGTCATTTATCACCTTAATATAGGTTCCTTTCATTCCGGCTGATTTGGTTTCAATCACACCTGCACTTTCAAATTTGCGCAATGCATTAACTATCACAGAACGTGTTATCCCCACACGGTCTGCAATCTTAGAAGCAACTAAAATTCCTTCCATTCCCTTTAGTTCCTTAAAAATATGAATAATCGCTGTTTCCTCAGAATTAGATAATGTACCAAGAGCCGAATGAATAATTGAAACTTTGCGTATCTTCTCTGCACTCTCTTCATTCTCACTTCTCATCATCTCAAGTCCTACAACGGTTGTTCCGTATTCACTTAAAATAATATCATCAATAGTGTATCTATTACCCTTTTTGTACATAAATAATGTTCCAAGCCGCTCACCGGCAATATCAATCGGAGTAATAATAGCCTGGTATTGTTCTAAATCATCAAACTCAAAACCCAATATAGCAAGATTCACATTCTCCTTTGTTGACAGTACCCCAAGCAAACGCTCATTTAACATGGAATCAATAAATCCACCCACATCCATAGTAAGTAACTCTTTAATCCCATTAATATCCTGCCGGTTATTAAGACCCAAAACCTTACCCTTGCGGCTGATAACAAGAATATCAGATTCCAATATATCACTTAATACCATACATATATCGTTAAAGATTACCTTATGAGAACTGTTATTATGTAAGAGTTGGTTGATTTTCCTTGTTTTATCTAATAACTGTACACTCATTGGTTCCCTCCAATCTCATATTATATTAACACAATTCCAAAACAATAACAACATTTTTATACAATTTTCAAATATTTTCATTTTTTTCCCTTTTATCACATACATATCCACATTCATCATTGCTGCAAACAAGTTTATTACCTTTTTCCAGCATAATGTTTCCGCATTTTTCACATTTTGTTTTAGAAGGTCTTTGCCATGACATAAAATCACATTCGGGATTATCTATACATCCAAAATATTTTCTCCCCTTTTTTGTCTTTTTTAACACAATATCCTTACCACACTTGGGACATTCAATACCAATTTTTTCAAAATGCGGTTTGGTAAATCTGCACTCAGGAAACCCTGGACACGCAAGAAATTTGCCATATGGTCCATATTTCACCACCAGCATCCTTCCGCAGACTTCGCAGGGTTCATCAGTTACTTCATCCTCAATCTTTATATGCTCCAATTCCTCATTAGCAGCCTTTACTGCCTCCTCAAGATCAGGATAAAAATTGGACACAACAGTCTTCCAGTTTATGCTTCCCTCTTCAATTTTATCAAGCAGTGATTCAATATTGGCAGTAAATTCCGTGTCAACAATGGCCGGAAAAGCTTTAAGCATAGCCTGATTTACCACTTCCCCAAGCTCTGTCACATAAAGATTTTTATTCTCTTTTACAACATAACGCCTGGCAAGAATCGTCGAAATTGTAGGGGCATATGTACTTGGACGCCCTATCCCATATTCCTCTAACTTTTTGACAAGTGAACCTTCCGTATAATGACTT
>JAIDHZ010000098.1 GCA_029052995.1 Lachnospiraceae bacterium
TATACGAAAAAGGTGGTCGAGCTATTCGACCACCATAAAAATATAAAAAACTTACACACTTATCTTGACAAACCCATATGCCCTTTACTTGACAAACCCTTGTTATGGTTTGTTAAGTAAAGGGCTTAATCTATTATTTAATCTTAATTTTAATTTTTGCTTTTTTACCTGTGCCGTCTGTGGCTTTTGCGGTGATGGTAACCTTCTTTCCTTTTCCGGCTTTCTTTGTCTTTACCACACCTTTTTTCGTCACTGTGGCATAGCTTCTATTGGAAGAACTCCATACCAGTGTTTTATTCGCAGTTTTTCCGGTTGTCTTTACATTTGCTTTGACAGTAAGATTCTTTCCAGCTGTTACGGAGGTAGATTGTGCTTTTAACTTGATTTTTTTAACGGCGTGCTTCACAATTTTTATTTTATAAACACCCTGAACCCCTTTTCCGTCTGCTGAAACTGCTGTAATAGTAACGGTTTTTCCTGCGCCCTTTTTCTTTGTATATACAACGCCCTTGTCTGATACTGTGGCATAATTTGTATTGCTGCTTTTCCATATCAAATTTTTGTTACTGCAGTTTGATGGAGTAAATACCGGAGTAAGGGTAATCTTCCTGCCTGCTGCTATTTTTTTAGATATTCCGGTAAGCTTTATGCCTTTCACTGCAATTATTGTATCTTTTTGATCATAAACAGTTTCAGTGCTGGTATTGCCTTGAGTATCCTTTTCAGTTACCTGTGTCTCCGAGCCTTTTTCTTCAGTAGTCTTTTTTTCAGTAGATATTTCTTCAGTAGTCTTCTTTTCGGTAGATATTTCTTCGGTAGTCTTTTTTTCGGTAGATATTTCTTCAGTAGTCTTTTTCTCAGTAGATATTTCTTCAGTAGTCTTCTTTTCGGTAGATATTTCTTCAGTAGTCTTTTTCTCGGTAGATATTTCTTCAGTAGTCTTTTCTTCGGTAGTTTTTTCCTCTGTTTTGGGGTCGTCCACCTCTGTACTGCTTCCATCACTGCTGATGGTTCCCGCATACGACCATACATCAGAAGAGGAAATATTTAAATGCAATGCAGGGCATACAGCCTTGCTATCATGAGAGTATGCACTGTTGCCACCTTCGTCAATTGTTCCTAAGTCCTTTATATAGGCAGAAAAATTTGAAGCCTTGCCTGGTGACCGTAGCAGCCAGTTGCAAATACCGGTATCAGATGTTGGCTTATTACTATTACTACTACTACTGTACGCTCCCATTGCCTTGGCATATGTACTGCTTTTCATTTTTCTGGTTTTGTCACGGGCAGTCTCGGATATTGAAAATCCGAAATTATCGTTAAGTATTTCTTCTATAGACAGCAGATAAATCTTATCTGTAGTATTATTTCCTCCGGATGTTTCGTAAAGTGGATTATTCTTGTTCGCCACATTGGAGATAACGATCGTGTTCTTTTCTGTGGATGAAAATGCCCGGTCAAAGAAGCTGTTTCCCCGATAATCATTACCATATGTATTATACGAAGAATCATACCCATTCAGCCAGCTTCGGATTGTGCTGTTTTCCCATGTGACATCTGAATAGTCACCGTTATACCTTTGTGTATCAAGTCCCCTTTCTGCCAACAGCAGCGCATCTGTTCCGTTTACGGAAAGAACCTTCCACTTTATGCGATCATACCTGAAATAGTGGTAGCTGGTGCTGTCTGTCCAGTTATAATAATTACTGGCGGTTCTTGAAGATGTGGCATCTTCTTTTGTGATTCTGTGGTATTTTACACCGTTAACAATGGCATCTCCACCAGCATCATATGTAGCTCCAGTAATCGCTTCCCATTGACTGGCAGATACTGTGTCATATTCCGTTTTGTAATATGTATTCATTTTTTCCAAAGCTGCAATCTGTGCAGAATCTATTTCTGACACAATCTCTGTCTGAGGATAACTGCCAAAATACACACAGTCCCACGTTACTACTCCCAGGCTTGTTTTTGTGGGATTTGACAGGGCTGCTGCCTCTGATTTTGCCCCCGGAATTCCTGAATAAAGTGAAAATGCCATCAATACGGCCAATACTGTTGAAAAAAATCTTTTTGTAATTACTTTACTTTTCTTATTGTTCATATGCCTTCTCCTTTCCTATAATTCCCCAAATTCTGTAACATTAAATTAGAAATAATTAATTCTTCAATATCTCTCTGATTGTGGAGGATAATAATCAATTATTTGATTTTAATTTTGATTTTAGCCTTTTTTCCTGTGCCATCCGTTGCCTTTGCGGTAATTGTTACCTTCTTTCCCTTTCCAGCTTTCTTTGTCTTTACTACTCCTTTCTTTGTTACTGTGGCATACTTAGTATTGGAAGAACTCCATGCCAGTGTTTTATTCGCTGTTTTTCCGGTTGTCTGTACCTTTGCCTTGAGAGTAAGATTTTTTCCCGCTTTTATGGAGGTAGATTTAGCTGTCAAACTGATTTTTTTAACGGCGTGCTTTACAATTTTTATTTTATAAACACCCTGAATTCCTTTTCCGTCTGTTGTAACTGCTGTTATAGTGACGGTTTTTCCCGCCCCCTTTTTCTTTGTAGACACAACACCTTTACCAGATACTGTGGCATAATTTGTATTGCTGCTTTTCCATACCAAATTTTTGTTACTGCAGTTCGAAGGGGTGAATACCGGAGACAGGGTAATCTTCTTGCCTGCCGCAATCTTCTTAGAGATGCCGGTAAGCTTTATGTTTTTAACTGCTATCTCTGTATTTTTATTATCATCAGGAGTTTGTGTGTTGCTTCCGTTATTGTTCCCATTATTGTTCCCGTTATTGTTTACGTTATTGCTTCCATCACTGCTAACGGTTCCTGCATACGACCATACATCAGAAGATGAAATATTTAAATGCAATGCAGGGCATACAGCCTTGCTATCATGAGAGTATGCACTGTTGCCGCCTTCGTCAATTGTTCCCAAATACTTTATATAGGCAGAAAAATTGGAAGTCTTGCCTGGTGACCGTAGCAGCCAGTTGCAAATACCGGTATCAGCTGTTGACATATCACTGTACACTCCCATTGCCTTGGCATATGTACTGCTTTTCATCCTTCTGGCTTTGTCACGAGCAGTCTCGGATATTGAAAATCCGAAATCAGCGTTAAGTATTTCATCTATGGACAGCAGGTAAATCTTATCTGCCGTATCATTTCCACCTGATGTTTCGTAAAATGGATTATTCTTGTTCACCACATTGGAGGTAACAATCGCATTCTTTTCTGTGGGTGAAAATGCTAGGTCAAAGAAGCTGTTTCCCTGATAACCGGAACCATACCCGTTCAGCCAGCTTCGGATTGTGCTGTTTTCCCATGTGACATCTGAATAGTCACCGTTATACCTTTGTGTATCAAGTCCCCTTTCTGCCAACAGCAGTGCATCTGTTCCGTTTACGGAAAGAACCTTCCACTTTATGGGATCATACCTGAAATAGTGGTAGCTGGTGCTGTCTGTCCAGTTATAATAATTACTGGTGGTTCTTGAAGATGTGGCGTCTTCTTTTGTGATTCTGTGGTATTTTACACCGTTCACAATGGCATCTCCATTGGCATCATATGAAGCCCCGGCAATTGCTTCCCATTGACTGGCAGATACTGTGTCATATTCCGTTTTGTAATATGTATTCATTTTCTCCAAAGCTGCTATCTGTGCAGAATCTCCTTCTGACACAATCTCTGTCTGGGGATAACTGCCAAAGTACACACAGTCCCACGTCACTACTCCCAGGCTTGTTTTTGTCGGATTTGACAGGGTTGCTGCTTGTGCATTCCCTGAAAGAATTCCTATGCAAATAGCAAATGCCATCAGCACGGCAGATGCTGACATAAAAATTCGATTTGTGCTTCTTCTTGTTTTCCTGTTATTCATATGCCTTCTCCTTTCTTATAATTCCCTAATACAGTGTTATTGTAATAACAAATGATACATTGTGCAGTATTATATATATTACGGTTATACTGTCAATGTTTTATTTACATCTTTTTATATTATAACCTGTTTTGAAGTTAAAAAGCAATACCATGAAACATGCCAATTATACTATTTAAAAAAACCGGGGAATCTAGTGTACTGACACATTGATATTTGGTAAAACTACGCAGGATATTTGTCCATCTGCAAGGCGGATTTTCGACGTCGTAGCGGTGGCTACGGCTAGAAAATCCAACGTAGCAGATAGACAAATAGACAAGTAGGTTTGCCTAATTATCAATGTGTCAGTACACTAGGCTATACCGCATACACACAGGCTGATCTGATATTTATGGGTCTATTAAAAAATACATGTTCTGTTGAAAATATGCGACAGATGGAAGAAACCTTTAATGTAGAGGAATGTATTCATACATTGAGTATTTTAGCCGGAGATAAGTTTACGAATGGCTGTGGATAATTTTCCTTAATTTAATAAAAGATGTGGATAAAGAAGAAAAATAAACAAAATATGCAGTTATAGAGCAATTTATTCTTTGCCACTGGTCAAGCCAAGTTTGGGTTGCAGTGAGTAATGAATGCGGATATAATGAAGAAAAATTACTTGCATGCAAGGGTGAATCTGTAAGTATTATTGAACAAGCTATGCTTGTGATATAATCAATTGCGCTGATGCGCAAGTAGGTCATCAATTTTCTTTGAAAATTGGTGACATATGATATAACAAATATATTGACATTATTGGATTAAAAGCTATGATTGTACCGGAACAGGTATATCTTAAGTATCGCTAACCGGAAAGGAATAACAAAGAAAGAAGAGGAGAACCCATATGGAATTATTCTTTATAGAATTAGGCGAAAAAATTGAACAGGCAGTTGAAAAAGATGTTAAAAAAATCTTGAAAAAAATTGGCAAGGAGAAAATATATTCCGTTGCATTAGTGACAGATAGTGACTGTATTACTTTATTTTTGGCGATAAACACTTATGAATATATGAAAAAGGAGGATGCCCGGAATCTAAAAGAGAATTCCGACTGGTATTCAAAAGAAGAAATTGAAAAAATAAAGGAGGGCTCTATTAGTCTTAGTAAATGGATTCCGGATGAGTGGGGATATTCAGACGGAAAACACAGTGAATTGAATAAAGTCAGCAAATTGCTATTTGAAAAGGAAGCAGCAGATTCGGAAGAGTATGCAAAACATAAAGATTTATTTTTTGAGACGGTTACTTCTGCATTTAAACATCTGATCGAAGCAAAAGTTTTCGGAGAGAATTCAGATGAAATTACTTACTTTATTTCAATGTCGGATGACGAAAGAACGCCTGATCTTCAAGATTATTCAGCCAAGCTGCTTAATTCAGAAAGTGTATATGAAAAATTTCATGAAGAAGTTTTAAGAGAAAATGAATTTTGGGAAAATAAATACAGTAATAGTTAGGACATACTGTTATCATTGTGTTTATTATAAGGAGACAAATTCATGCGTAACGAAGAAACAATGTACAAATTATTTTTAGATATTGCAAATGCGGATAACAGGATTTTAGCTGTTTATATGAATGGGTCAAGGACAAATGCAAATGTGCCAAAGGATATTTTTCAGGATTATGATATTGTGTTTGTAGTGAAAGAAACAAGAGTTTTCATAGAGGATACAGACTGGATTTGCCAATTTGGAAATATCTTATATATGCAATATCCCGATGAACATCCGGATTTTCCGGGAGATAAAGAGAATTTTTATGGTTGGCTAATGCAGTTTGATGACGGTAACAGAATCGACCTTCATGTAGAGTCAGTTGCACATGCCAGAGAGCATATCGGTGATGACAGGCTTTGCAGGATTTTATTGGATAAGGAAAATGTTTTACCGGGGATACCGGAATCCACAGATGAGGATTATCATGTAAAGAAACCAACCGAGGCACAGTTTAGAGCCTGTGCAAATGAATTCTGGTGGTGCAGCAACAATCTTGCCAAAGGCCTGTGGCGTGAAGAAATCCCCTATGTTCAGGACATGGCAAATTTTGTTGTCCGTAAGCAGTTGGAAAAAATGCTTTCATGGAAAGCCGGAATAAAGACGAATTTTACTGTAAGTGTGGGAAAGTCAGCAAAGTATTTGTACAAATGGCTTAGTAAAAAGGAATATCATAATTACCTTGATACATATTTTGGCGGAACTGTGGAGGATGGGTGGAGGGCCGTTCTTTGCATGTGCGATTTGTTTGATTCCACAGCCCGGTATGTAGCGGAAGAATTAGAATATGCCTATGATTTTGAGGAAGGAAAAGCGGCGGCAGCGTTTTTGAGGCATGTAAAGGGTCTGCCAAAGGATGCAGAGAATATATACTAAAAGTAATAACATGCTACCGGAAAGTCAATGTCATTTAGAAGATGAACCACCCAACTTGCAAACTTTCTTGTTATGTGATAATATACAAACATGATTAGAAACACTTTACAGGAAGGATGGATGAAAATATGCTTAGAGCAGAGGTTAACTATGTTTTCTTAGGGTGTAGAAGTTTATATAAGGGATGTAAGATGACACAGATTGGAAAAGAGTGCTGTGTTATTTTTATACCTGTTTTTGGAGAGAGGAGGGTTAAAAAGATTAGAAAAGAATAAAGAAAAGGAGATAAGATGAGATGAAAAGGACAAGATGGAAATGGAAACTTGCAGTGGTAATTTTAATAGGATACATGGCAGTTGGGGTAAACATGGAAATTCCCGGTGCAAAGGTGAGGGCAGATGACAGTATTACGGAAATTACCATAGAGCAAAAGGTAGAACAATTGGCAGCAGAATGCAAAGAAAGTGGTAGCACGACAGAATATGCCATGGCATTATGGTTTCATGACTGGCTGATCTATCATGCTGATTATGATGAAACCCGTACAGAGTATGGTGCAGACGGTGTCCTTTTGAAAGGGAGAGGGGTATGCCAGAGCTATACCACTGCTTATAAGCTCCTGCTGGATTGGGTGGGAATTGAAAATATGATTGTTGTCGCACCAGAAATGGATCATACCTGGAACATTGCAAAAATCAATGGTATCTGGACGCATATTGATTGTACATGGGATGATCCGGTGTCCGGCTGTGAACCGAATAATTTAGCAAGAGGAGGTATGGAAAACCATCAGTATTTCGGATTAAGCGATGCGGATATGGTAAAAGACCATACATGGAACCGCAGCGACTATCCGGAATGCTTTACTATTCAGCGGGAATTATCCCAAACACTGCTTCCCGCCCCCTATTCTTTAATGAATCAGGTGGCAGGCATTGATTTTTCACTGATTGATAGTTCCGGCCGCACCCTGACCCGAAAGGACTTTGCCACAGGCAATACCCTGCTGGTTTTTGGGAGACCTACCTGTCCCAACACCATGTGGTTTGTAAATGAAATAATTCCATGGAAAGATGTATTGGAGAAAAATCAACTGAATGTAATTATTGTTTTTGAGGATGCCCAGCAGGTTGCTGAAAGTGCAGGTCAGATTCCGTTTACCTGCACCTACCAAGCAGACAGCGGAATGGAACACTGGAAATTCAATTCACGCATCGGTCTTACAGGGGGGTATATACTGCCCCAGCTGGTATTGCAGAATGCCCAGGGATATGCATTTTATTATTCCACCGGATTTGTGGAAGAACCGGAACGCATTCTTGCAACTGCATTGCAGAAACTCCCTGAGACGGAAGACATTAGTCAGCCGGAATGCACTGAGCATTCACCGGAAACCGATGCAGAAGTGCCGCCATCCTGCGAGGAGGAAGGAAAGACGGAGGGAAGCCACTGCTCCGTCTGTGGAAAGATTCTGACAAAGCAGGAAACGATTCCGGCAGCAGGCCACAAGTGGGATGACGGTACCATCACAAAACAGCCTACGGAAACAGAAGCCGGGGTAAAGACATTTACCTGTACCGTTTGCGGGAAGACAAAAACAGAGACGATAGACGCAACAGGAACGACAGAGCAGGATAAGCCGATAGAACCGGATAAGCCGGGCACAACAAAGCCTTCCGTGCCATCTGCACCGGGAGGGCAGACCGATACCACAGTCAAAGTACAGTCTGTAAAATTATCCGGGGAAACGAAAAAGCTTGCTGCCGGAAAGAAAATAAAGTTAACCGCAGCCGTCACACCGGACACCGCCACGGACAAAACCCTTTTATGGGAAAGCTCCAATACCAAATATGCCACAGTGGACAGTAACGGCAAAGTTACCGCAAAGGCAAAAGGGGCAGGAAAGACCGTGACCATAACTGCCACAGCAAAAGACGGAAGCGGCGTAAAAGCGTCCTACAGGATTACCATTATGAAAGATGCGGTAAAGAGTGTGAAACTAAATAATCCGCCGAAGACTGTCAAGGCAGGAAAAAACGTTAAATTAAAGGCAGTGGTCAAAACCACCGGTAAGAAGGCAAACAAGACCCTGCAGTGGGAAAGCTCCAATAAGAAATATGCCACGGTGACAAATAAGGGTGTGGTAAAAACCAAGAAAGCCGGAAAGGGCAAAAAGGTGAAGATTACGGTAATGTCAACAGATGGAAGTAATAAGAAGGCTTCCGTGACGCTGAAGCTTAAGTAAAAGGTAGGAATGTATTTGAAAAAGCAAAGCAAACGATAGAAGATGAACGGGTGTAAAGCAGGGCAATAAGGCTTTACACCTTTTTTCGCTCCTGTTTTGTAAGTCGGCATTGGAAATATCTTGGTTATATCCGGTGATGTTTGTGATATTATTGTTTTTTCGGAATATTTTGGTATAATTTCATTAATATAACACAACAGGATACATAGGGAATCGGCATTTGGCAGCCACCCGGACGAAGAATACATAGGAGGCGTTTTTGGAAAATAAAAACAATCAATGGCACCCCGGATTTGTCGCAGCCCTGCAAATGGAGCAGTGGGAGAATAGGGAGGACTTTACTGCGATTATATTTATGTTATGGAGAAAGGGGAAAGAGTATTTTGAAAAATATTTGTTTAATATATTTATGGTAATATGCGTGTTTTTGTTGACAGGATGTGATAAGGGTAAAAGCAATAATGAAGTCTTAGTTTCTGTTTGCTGAATATGGGAAGATATGGTACTATCATAATATATTTTAATGGAATTAAACTCTATGCAGTTAGATGAGAATGCAAAAGATATTATTAAATTTTTAATAGGATCTGATGAATACTAAAAGCAATTTGTGTAGAATGGAGTGATGCTATGGAGTTGGAAATAGACATTGAAAATTAATTAAGAAAAGAAAAAATAGAATCAGACCGCATCGAATTTAAGGCAGGATGGAATCAGGATGATATCTATCATAGTGTCTGTGCATTTGCCAATGATTATAATAATGAAGGTGGTGCTTATATTCTTGTTGGAATAGAGGAGAAAGATGGCATAGCAGTAAGACCTGTAAAACGAATTCCGGAGAATATGATTGATAAAATCCGGAAAGAAATGCTTTGTTATAATAATTCTGTATCTCCTGCATATTTCCCGAAGGTTGTACCAACACAGATAGATAATAAATGGGTATTAGTAATAGTTGTAAGAACAGGATAACAGCGTCAGTATAAAGTTCCGGAATATATTACAAGTAAAAGGGACAAGAAGTATAGTTACTATATTCGTTATCTGACTAATTCTGTAAAAGCAAATGCATCAGGCATCCCTATGATACAGGAAGAGTTAGAAAAAAACGGTTCTCCAAGAGCGGAGTTTTTCACAGATGAAGATAGAACGGCTATGAAAATTAGAAATCCGATTCATCCGGCATTTTTAAAATATTCATCTAATAAAACCAATTTGGAACATAGTGTTAATCAAGATAAAAAAAGTTTAATTGAAGTCTTAGATGGAAAAGCGACGAAAAAATTGACGAAAAAGACAAAAGGTAAATTATATCGGTTGCAATAATTCGCCGCTAAAAAAGCGACGAATATTACCTTGATAAAACTATAGGGATGATATATTTAAAAATTATCATTTTCTGTAGAGAGGATGGATTATTATTGCCTGAAACATTTTATGGATATAGGACCGAAAAGGAAAGTCTGGCTACATGTTCTGGAAGGTATTAGTGCAACATCTTTGTCCCTATATAACGGTTGAGAGAAAAATTATTATTGGTGTTAGTTAGAAATTGGGTAGCTAACTCTCGTTTCAAATAAATATAATGCTGACAGTTGTTTTAGAGAGATAATTTATAGGATTTTTCCAATGGAGAAAAATGTAACAGAAAAACAGAAATGGGTTATTTGGTACAGTTGCAATAATGAACTGTAAACATGGGGCTATCAATAAATGACAGCCCCTTTTTATAATGTTTTTAGCTGTTTTACTTAATTTACAGATATATCTAAAAAGCATAAGATGGTATTTGGTATAAGTATTGGATATTTAATGGATAGCGTGCTATATTGTTAATCAAAAGGAGAGTGTTTGCATAGACAATAAAAGAATTTGGTCATTTAGCTGTACTTATCAATAATGTGGGGATTGAGGAGTGGAAAATGATTGATGAAACAGATGATGATTGGATGCCACAGGGAAGACGGATGAACAGGTTGCAGAGGAAGGACTGGCAGCAATGGAAAGCTGGATGAATGAACTGGGGCTTGTCATGAATATTACAGAGCTTGGAGCAGACGAAGATATGCTGGAGGGGCTTGCAGAAAGTACACTTATCCTTGATGGAGGATATAGAGTACCTGGACATGATGAGATTGTAAGCATTTTTAGAAACAGTCTATAAGGGAGAAATCTACCATGAAAAAGTTATTTGTCATATTTATAGCACTTGCGTTAATTATGGGTATAACTGCTTGCGGGAACACAAATCAGTATTCGGAGAATAAGACTTTGTCCCCGGATAGTAGTTATGCAGTGGAAACGGAGGATATAGCAGAGATGAAAATGAGTGTAAAAATAGGGAATAAATCCTTTACTGCAACATTGGAAGACAATGCTGCTACTCGTGAACTTATTGAAATTATGAAGGAAGCTCCAATATCTATCAACATGGATGATTATTCCGGCTTTGAAAAAGTAGGTTCGCTTGGAAGAAGTCTCACAGCCGACAATCAACAGATGACTACTCAGGCAGGGGACATCGTGCTTTATAGCGGTAATCAGATTGTTATGTTCTATGGTTCTAATTCATGGAGTTATACAAAGATTGGGAAAATTGACGATTTGTCCGGTTGGGAAGATGCATTGGGAAATGATAGTGTCACAGCAGTATTTTCTCTTATAGAATAGGGAGAATTATGTTATTGAAAAGAAAATGTCCTTTGAGATTTTGCTCTTAAAGGGCATTTTCTAAGTATGTGGTAATATAGTTGTCCATGAGAAAAGGGCAGGTACGGAATTAAGACAAAGATAAAATTACTCCTGAATTTGGGTTAGCACTTGATAACCTATATGTCTTTTAAGTATTTCTATAAATGCTCGGACAGCGGATGATGCCTTATTAGAATACATGATACCGCATGGAATTTCATAATTCCATTCCATCGGCAGCGTTACAAGGGAGGGATGCACTTCTTCCCATACATCCAAAGTTTCCATAATGTAACCCATTCTCTCGCATTCATTGAACACAGTGACATCATATGGATTTTGTATATCAATGAGGTATATATCGGGATGTTCTGTTTCAATCTCTGTCCGCATGGCATCAAGAATCGGGGTAGAGCCTCTTTTTACCAAAAGCATTGTTTCACCGCTTATATCAGCCCATGTCAGTCTTCCTTTTTTGGAAAGCGGGTGCTTTCGTGAAAGGGCAATGCAGCAGTGAAATGTTTTTAGCGGCAGAAACAAATGATTTACCATTTGAATTTCTGTGCCTATGCTGCCAACAATCATATCAATTTCTTTGCCAAGAGAATCGAATGCTTTGTTAAGTTCGGAGGGGTTATCATTGAATGGAACTATCTCGATTTGAAATGGGTATGTACCATTGTCAATTTCAGTCCATAAATCCATCAATGGTTTACAGGAACGAAGTACAGAAGTTCCTACCCGGATGATTCCTGTTTCTTTTCCGGCTATTTCTTTTGCACGGTTTATGGCATTTTGTGCGTTCTTTCTTAGCTTTATAATGTCCTGATAGAAGGACTGTCCGGCAGAAGTCAGTATCACACCGTGGTTTGTACGGTCAAATAATTTAATTTCAATTCGGTTTTCCAATGCATCAATCTGTTTCATGATGGAAACTTTGGAAAGAAACATCTTTTCTGAAGCTTTGGAAAAAGTTCCTTCTTCAGCAACAATGAGAAAAGTATCTATCTGTGGATGTAACATAATGTCCCTTTCATTGCGTTAATTTTTAGTTAACTCCATTATAGCTTTTTGATGTATTCCATGTCAATGGCAAGATAAGTATACTAAATAACAGGGAGGAGGCAGACCACATGGAGTATGTAACGCTGAATTCAGGATAATGTGGTGGTCATTCCAAAATCACTAAAACAGGAGCATATTGAAGATAACTTCCATGTATTTGATTTTTCGTTAGATGAAGAAGATATGCAGCAGATCCGTTCAATGGACACGGAACAGACATTGTTCTTCTGGCCGTAAGGAGGTGATGGCGTGAAACGGATTATGGTACTGAACGGAGCAGCAAGAAAAAATGGTAATACCGCAGCACTAATCAAAGCATTTGCAGAAGGTGCTGAAAGTGCCGGAAATGTAATACAGGAATTTTATTTGCAGGATATGGACATTCGTGGCTGCATGGGCTGTGAGGGATGCAGTAAGGTAAAAAAAGGAACATCCAATCCCTGTGTGCAGCTAGATGATATGCAGAAAATTAATGAAGCGTTTGTACAGGCAGATGTCGTTGTATTCGCTTCTCCTGTATATTTCTGGACAATCAGCGGTCCCCTAAAGACTGCTGCTGACCGTTTGTATGCAGAACTCCGGCATCTTGGCTATGATGGCTTTCCAAGAGATAGCGTATTACTGATGACAGCAGGAGGAAACGATTATTCACAGGCACTTACCTGGTATCGCACATTTGAGAGAAATCTTAGTTGGAGAAACCGTGGCGAGGTACTTGGCACTGGAAAGACCAAAGAGGCATACAGCCTCGGCAGAACAATATAAAGCAGGAAAGGATTTAATTTAGAATGAAAAAGGCAATTTTTGTATTAGGGGCAGGTAATGGCTGCGGAAACAGAGTGGCAGAGGATTTCTGGAAACTTTATACTGAACGTAAGGAGTGAAAAATCGGACACTGATGAATCGCTCACTAACCGAAGGAACACCGTGGAAAGACATTCTGTCATTTATGTTTCCTGTATTTGCAGGTTTGTTGCTTCAACAGCTTTATAATACTGTAGATACTATTATTGTGGGGAACTTTGCAGGAGAGGCTTCCCTTGCAGCAGTGGGAGCCTGTGGTGTTCTTATTATGGCGTTTCTGGCATTGGCAAATGGATTCTCTGCCGGAGCCTGCATTCTGATTGCCCAGCTATTTGGTGCCGGGAAATCGGATCAGATGAGAAAGCAGGCTTCTTCCTCTATTTTGCTTATGCTGGGAATGGGTGTTTTAGCAACCTTTGTTGGAATATTTACCAGCGGATTTGTGCTGGAACATATTATGGCTACTCCTGTTAATTTACTTGAAATGGCTTCTGCCTATTTCAAGGTTTATGCGGTGGGGATGATTTTTGGGTTCGGGTATAACATTATTGCAGCGGTGTTAAGGGGGATTGGGGATAGTAAAGCAACCTTGTATTTCCTGCTGATTGCAAGTGTCATCAATGTGTTGTTGGACATTCTGTTTGTCTATAATATGAAGATGGGTGTTGTCGGTGCTGCCATTGCAACGGATATTGCACAGGCAGCGTCCTTTATTGCAGGCATCATTTATATGATGAAAAAATATCCGATGTTCCATTGGAAATTCAGTGAATGGACTTTTGAACCGGCATTGGCAAAACTTTCATTGAAAATGGGATTTCCTATGGCATTGCAGCAGTTTATGGTATCCGTAGGATTTACCTTTATTCAGAGGGCGGTTAATAGCTATGGCGAAGCCATGACAGCTTCCTTTTCCGTTGCACAGAAAGTGGAAACCTATATGATACTTCCCGCCAATGCGCTGATGACTACACAGGGAACTTATACCGCACAGAATATAGGGGCAGGCAAACTTGACCGTGTGATGACAGGCGCTAAGCATACAGTCATTCTTTCAGAAATCATTTCTATCTGTATTCTGCTGGTGGTATATATTTTTGCAGAACCAATTGTAACAGCCTTTGGACTGGGAGAGGAAGCTGTAAGTTACTGCACAGCTCATGTACGTTGTGTTGCTGTCTGCCTGATTCCATTTGCGTCTTATTTTCCAATGCTGGGTCTTTTTCAAGGGGCAAATGATGCGCTGTATGCAACATTTGTCGCAACCAGTGCACTGGCAGTCCGGGTAATATCCACATATGCTTTACAGGGGATTCCGGCAATTGGGCATCGGATGGTTTGGTGGAATACCTTGTTTGGCTGGGGAATTGGATTTATTATTACTTGGATACACTTCTTCCGTGGGAAATGGAAGAAGAAAAGCTTATTATCAACCTCAAAAGAATAGATTTTTGCAGAGAACGCCTTGCAGTAATGCAGGGTGTTTTTGATATTCAAAAATAGTTTATACAGCGATTGGAATTCAACTATGGAAGCATTCCCCGTTGCAGATGGTGAGGCAGAACTTACATAATTTATGGGAAAGTATGCCTATTTGCTATAACAAGATATTTATTATAAGTATTTGTTATTTGTGTAAAGTAATGTTATATTAAATTTACAAAACAACTTGATACAAATTATCAAAGATAGAAATGGAAGTGAATAAAGTGATGGATAACATTCAGGAACAGAAACGCACAATTCAGAATATGAAAGATGCCGGGTGTAGTGAAGAAACCATTGACCGTTTTTTGCTCTGCTATCAGGCAGGTGATATAAAGGGGGAACTGAAGGTTTTGTCAAATCACAGGCAGGCTTTATTGGATGAGGTTCATAAGGGGCAGAAGGAAATTGACTGTCTGGACTATCTGGTTTATCAGATCGAAAAAAGTGTAAAAGAATCTGAAAAAATTTGAAATGGAGGTATGATTATGGATACGAGAAAAGAAATCAGGCAGCAGACGCTGACGGGAGAGCGGGCTTTGTTTCATGTTATATATGGAGGTGGTTCTATTGAAAAGCCATAAAATGAAAAGTTCGTTATTCGTATTATTGATGGTTGTCAGTCTGGTATCAGGGATGGTGTTATCCCCTGTCTCAGCCACAAGAGCAGAGGCAAAAACGAAATTATCCGTGACAGTAAAGGTTGCTTCCAAAAAGGTGAATAAAAAAACAATCACCATGAAAAAGGGCAGCAGCAAAAAAATTAAACTATCCCTTACACCAAATCAACTGGGAATTAAGAAAAAGTATCAGTCTGACAAAAAAGGGATTGTGTCTGTCAGCAAAACAGGAACGCTGAAAGCTAAGAAAACAGGAACAGCAAAAATAACGGTCACAATGTATGGAGCTGATATTAAAAAAACAAAGATATGGTTTAAAGTAAAAGTGGTTCGTCAAGGTGATTCTGATAAAAAGGCAGATATTCCGGTTACTATTACAGTGAATGGACAGAAATTTAAGGCAGTATTTTATAATAATAAGACAGCAAACGCAATATTAGAAAAAATGCCAATGACATTTACTATGAAAGAATTGAATGGAAATGAGAAGTATCATTATTTTGATACAGAATTTCCGACAAATGAAAAGTCACCGGGGAAAATCTCATCAGGAGATATTATGCTGTATGGCTCCGACTGTCTTGTGACGTTTTACAAATCACACAGTACCTCCTATCAATATACATCTGTGGGGAAGATTGAGGATGCATCTGGTTTTGCAAAGGCGGTTGGAAACGGAAATATAAAAATAACATTTACGAAGGGGTAAAATATTGCCCGGAAAGGTTAGATATACACTGAATTTATGATGACGGAGGAGGAATTGCAATGCGATACTGCACAAGAATAGTTTCTTATCTTTTGATGGTTTGTTTGCTTACCAGTGCTGTTTATACAGATAATATGATAGTGGTATCGGCAGCAGGCAGCCCTAAAACAGGAATCAAGCTGAAAATAGCAAATCAGACCGTATCAGGAAAAACGATTTCCATAAAAAAGGGAAAAAAGAAGAAGATAAAAGTTATTACACCTACAAAGAAAAACTATAAAATTACTTTTCGTTCTAATAAGAATAGTGTTGTATCTGTTTCAAAAACAGGTAAAATTACGGCAAAGAGAGTGGGAACTGCTAAGGTTACTGTAATTGCAAAATTAAAAAAGAAAAAATATAAGAGCTGGGTAAAAATCAGAGTGGTTTCGTCTGATAAAAAAAATAATAATTCATCACCAACAAAAGAGCCAACTACAATACCAACGGATGTGCCAGCAGAAGAGCCAACTACAATACCAACAGATGTGCCAACAGAAAAACCAACTATAATACCAACAGAAGATCCTGCATCAGATCCAAGTGAGGTTTTGGATATGTATGAGATAACGATTAAGGTAAATGAAAAAGTATTCCCAGCCAAATTGTATCAAACGGAGGCAGCAGAAGCCTTTATGCAGAAACTGCCACTATCTATTACAATGAATGAACTAAATGGAAATGAAAAGTATTATTATTTTTCAGAGAATCTTCCAACGGAATCCCAAAAGGTTTCTCAAATCCATGCGGGAGATTTGAAACTGTACGGTTCTTCCTGTCTAGTTCTTTTTTATGATTCCTTTTCCACTGCATACAGCTATACTTCTTTGGGATATGTGGAGAATCCGGAAGGGTTGGCAGAGGCATTGGGGACTGGCAGTGTGAATGTAGACATTACTGGTTCAAAATGAAAGATGGGAGAACAGCTATATGAAGAAACAAAAAATAAGTCTGATAGTGCTACTATTCGTAGTATCAATGTTGGCAGCAGGGTGTGGAAAAACAGAATCGGTACAGACGGAAGAGGGGAATGTGGCTTTGCAGTCTGATAAGGAAAAAGAGCAACAAAGAACAGAGGATGCAGATGTCATAACGCCAACGTCTGAGATTCTCTCATTAGAAGATGGTCTTGCTGCTGTGCAGTATACAGGAGATTATAAACTGGATGAATTTTTGGAACAGGGTGGGGCAGTCTCAGATGAAGAGGTTATGGAATTCTTGACAAAACATATGTTTTCCGGAAAGGCAGATTTGGAGTTTTCTGGTGGTGTATTTGGCTGTAGTACTTTATCAGTAAAAAGTGATGATGAAAGTTACCTTTTTGGAAGAAATTTTGACTGGTATTCCTGTCAGGCTTTGGTTGTCAGTTCACAGCCGGAAAAAGGATATGCCTCCATTTCTACCGTAAATATGGATTTTATTAAAGCCGGTGCAGGAGTGGGTTTAGAGCAGTTACCGGATGAGATGGAGACAATAGCGGCTTTGTATGCACCTTTGGATGGAATGAATGAAAAAGGGCTTTGCATTTCTGTGAACATGATTGAGGATTCAGACACAATCAGTCAGGATACGGGTAAAAAGGATATTACAACAACAACAGCCGTCCGGCTTTTATTAGATCGGGCAGCAGATGTGGACGAGGCACTGGCATTGCTAAAAAAATATGATTTACACGCATCTATGGGAATGATGGTACATTTTGCACTGGCAGATGCAGAGGGGTGTTCTGTGGCTGTGGAATATGTTGATGATGAAATGGTGGTCACCGATACACCAGTGGTAACAAACTTTTATCTGGCAGAAGGGAAAAAGAATGGAATCGGGACAGAGCAGTCCCATACCCGGTATGAGATTCTGACAGGGCAATTAAAAGAAAAAGAAACAATGAATATGCAGGATGTCAGAGATGCACTGGACGGTGTAAGCAAGGATAATTTTGGAGAGTTTGAATCAACGGAGTGGAGCATTGTTTTTCACCAGGGCAGCGGGGAAGTGCAGTATTATCATCGGGAAAAATATGAAAAAGCATATACATTTCAGCTTGCAGTACAGCGATAATAAATTGGGAGGAAAGCAGTGCCTCCCAATTTTTTAATAAGCGCTGGTCCGCAGAGCGGACAGAGCTTGTGTTACTCTGTTTCTAAAATTTTTTGAAATTCATCTAAAAATTTTTTGACGGCCTTTGGGAATACCTGATATTTTTTCCAGATCAGGTTCATGCCAACATTTAATGCTGGTTCGCAGGGAACAAAACATAAATTACTCTCGCCGGTAACATTGATAATTTTGTCAAGAGCAATAGCGTAGCCCAAACCTTCATCAACCATCAGGGAGGCATTGAACAGCAGGTTATAAGTTGCTATTACATTTAACTCGGAAATGCTTTTGCCAAGCCATGAGGTCAGCAAATCATCATCACGGGTATTGCGGTTGAAAATAAGTGGTTTATCGTGCAGGTCGGTTGGACAGACACTGTCTTTTTTGGCCAGAGGGCTGTCTTTTCTCATTAAAATACCATACACATCTTTTAATGGAAATTCCAGATATTCATACTTAGAAGTATCAACCGTGCCAAACAAAAGGCCGAAATCAATCAGCCCTTTATCGAGGCTTTCCAAAACATCTGTTGAATCACCACTGGAGATATGGTAGTGGATGTCCGGGTATTCCGACTGTAGCCTTTTTCCTGCTTTGGCAAGGAGGCGGACGGCATCCGTTTCACCGGCGCCGATATACACGTCCCCGGCGATGATTTCATCGGAAATTGTGATTTCATGTTCTGTTTTTTGTACCAGTTCAAGGATTTCTTCTGCACGTTTTCGTAATATCATGCCCTCTTCTGTTAAAGTTATTTTTCGGTTTCCCCGTATCATTAGCTGTTTTCCCAGTTCATCTTCCATGTCCTTTAGCTGTCTGGATAAAGTTGGTTGTGAAAGATGTAGATATTCTGCTGCTCCGGATATGCTTTGTTCTCTGGTGACAGCAAGAAAATATTCAAGAACACGTAATTCCATTGTCAGCCTCCTTACATAATAAGTTGTTGAGCTTTATTATATCAAAAAACTAATATGCCTGTCAAACATAGAAGAGTATTTATTATAAGTATTTGTTATTGGAGTTGGTGGATGGTAAAATACTAAATAAAGTTGTGAAATATGACGAGGAAGTGAGGAATGTAGTATGAGTACAAAAAATGTTTTATTGCAAGGGAAACATATCTATAAGTCATAATTCTTTTGTCAGAGACAGGGGACTTGGGGATTTATAAAGCGATTGGTTTTACAAGCGATAAATTAAGACTGGCATTTTCCCTGCGCTTTTGTATCACTGCTGTGATTGGTTCTGCATTTGGAATAGTTCTTGCGGCTGTCTGTACAGATCCACTGGTATCAGCAGTTATGAAAATTGCCGGAATCAGCAATTTTGAGTCGCATCCGGGAATGGGAGACATATTGTTTCCGGCAGTAGTTGTTATCATGTTGTTTATGGGATTTTCCTATCTGGCAGCTGGGAGGATAAAAAAGGTGGCGGTGACAGTTCTGATGAGGGAATAGATATGCTTATTTTTTATACATGAGTATTCATCATAAATATTTGTTATGAGTAGAATTTTGATTTATAGTAAAAAAAGAACAAAATTTGTATG
>JAIDHZ010000099.1 GCA_029052995.1 Lachnospiraceae bacterium
GTACCTGATACAGTAGTTGTGGGCGGAATTAAGTATAAGGTTACAGAAATTCCTAAAGATGCATTTAAGGGAAGTAAAACCGTTAAGAGTATACAGATTGGCAAGTATGTGATGACTATCGATAACGAAGCATTTGCAGGATGTGAGGAGCTTACAAGCATAACAATACCGGATTCTGTTCAAAGTATCGGTTCAAAGGCATTTTATAACTGCCGGAAGTTAAAAACGGTAAATCTGTCAAAGAACAGCAATCTTAAAGTAATCAGCAGCAATGCATTTAACAACTGTACTGAACTGACAAAAATTGTAATACCAGACGCAGTTACGAAAATTGATACGAAGGCATTTTATGGTTGCAAAAAGCTTAAGACGGTAACAATCAGTACCAAATCAAAGCTTACCCAGATTGGTAATGGGGCATTCCAGAAGTGTGCAGCATTACAAAAAATTACATTGCCCTCCAAAATGCAAAAGCTTGGTTCCAATGCCTTTAACGGATGCAAGAAGCTTAAGACAATTACAGTGAAATCCACTAAAATGAAGAGTGTTGGCAAGAATGCATTTAAGGGTATCCAAAGTAAGGCAACCATAAAGGTTCCAAAGAAAAAGCTTTCATCATACAAGAGACTGTTTAAGGGTAAAGGTCAAAAGAAGACAGTTAAGATTAAGAAGGGTTGAGAACTGTAAACAGCATAGGATGTGCAAAAAGCCATTACAGGGCAGGGGTGAACTGCCTTGTGATGGCACTTGCCATTTTAAAGCATTAAGTCAATGGGATATTGGAAATATGAAGTGGACAAAAATTACAATAGAGACAACTACTGCTGCAACAGATATGTTGAGTTATGTGTTAGATGAATATGGTGTGGAGGGGATTGAGATTGAAGATAAGATTCCCTTATCAGAGGCTGACAAAAAGGCAATGTTTATAGACATTCTTCCGGAACTGCCGCCGGATGATGGTATTGCAAATATTTCCTGTTATATAGATGACAGGATTGACGAAAAGGATTTATGCAGATACATTGATGAACAGCTAAAAGAAATGTCAGCCTACATGCAGACAGGCTCCGGAAGAATTTCGGTTGGAGAGACAGAGGATAAGGATTGGATTAATAACTGGAAAGAATTTTTTCATCCATTCCGCCTTTATGATAATATTGTTATAAAGCCTTCATGGACATCAATGGCAGATACTAAAGCAGATGACATTGTAGTTCATATTGATCCAGGGACAGCTTTTGGAACCGGTTCTCATGAAACGACAAAGCTCTGCATTGCAGCATTAAAAAAATATATAGATGAAGAAGGTACAAAAACAGTATTGGATGCAGGCTGTGGAAGTGGAATTCTATCTATAATTGCCCTTAAGCTTGGGGCCCGGTATGTATATGGTATTGATATTGATGAATTGGCGGTAAGGGCCAGTGAATCTAATATGCACTTGAATGGGATAGATAAGGAACGGTATCATTTTGTGAAGGGTGATGTGATTGGTGATTCGGAGTTTGCGGGAAAATTGGCAGAGACTTTACAATATGATATTATAGTTGCAAATATACTGGCAGATGTTATAATTCCGTTATCAGAAGTAATTAGACCGCTTATGAAAAAGGATGCGGTATTTATTGCATCAGGAATTATTGATTTTAAGGAAATGCCTGTGAAGCGGGCACTTATAAAAAACGGGTTTAATATTATAGATGTGGCACATATGGGAGAATGGGTATCCATTGTGGCAAAATAGAAGTCAAGGCAGATGCTAAAGGAGGATATACGATATTATGAAAGCATTCGCAAAAAAAAACTGGAATTATATTGTGGCAGTTATAATCCCATGGGTGATTGTTTTAGTGCATTTAATTATAACAAGGATATGGTATGAGGGAGAGGGCTGTATTTTAGCGGGCGATGCCGGAGACCTGTATTATCCTATGTATTTGGAGTTGTGGGAAAAGGTACACAAAGGAGGTTCTTTGTTATTTACATGGAATGCCGGAATTGGAACAGATTTTTTAGTATATATATTCCGTTATATGATATCTCCGATAACACTTGTAATCCTTCTGCTCCCTAAGTCCTGTATTGCCGGTGCCCTGCAGCTTTTTATGGTTTTAAAATGGTCGCTGCTTGGATTTACAATGATGTATTATGTCATGCACACGAAACATAATAAAATCACGGAACATAGAAAATTAACAGGGCTTTTGCTGACATCCGCATTCTGTCTTAGCAATGCCATGATTGAAAATGCTGCCAGAATTGGATGGTATGATGTTTTGATATTGTTTCCGGTTCTGCTGCTTTTGACAGAGAAAGTACAGGAAGGGAAAAAGAAGGGAATGTTATGGCTGTGCCTGACAGTATGCATACTCTGTAATTTTTCCATGTCGGTTCCGCTCAGCATTTTTTTGGTTGTATGGTATTTTATCCATAGTGAGAAGAAAATATCTGTTAAAAATGCTGGTGCATTTTTAACCGGAATAGTGCTTGCTTATATGGCTGCAATGGTTACTGTATTGCCGTGCATTATGCTCTCTAATGGAAATAAACAGTTGTATGCATGGAACAATTTGCCGTCTTATATAAGCAAAGTCCTGATGCCGGTAACGGATTTTGTCCACCGCTGGTTCATATGTGACTATAAGGGAATGGGGCAGGAAAACCAGCCTATGCTTTATTGTTCCGTTACCATTGTGGTTATAGCTTTGTTTTATGTGTTCCTGAAAGAAAATATAATGCGCAGGGTTTTGGTGATTGTGCTCACGCTTTTACTTGCGGCTGGCATGATTAACGGCGGGTTTAATCTTGTGTGGCATGGTTATGTGGGTGTTGATAAGGAAACTTCCGGTTTTTCTTTTTTGCTGGTTTTTATGGTTATATATATGGCAATGTGTGTGATGGGAAGCCTTGAAAACCTGAAAAAAAGATATACATTTATTGTTGCTGTGTGTGGAACTGCATGCATAGCATATGCTTTTTTAAATGTTAAAATATTATTGGATTATTATGTTTATCTTATTACATTTCTTATATTTATATTGACTGCGATTATTATGTTTTTTTATTGTAAAGGAAGCATAAAGCATAAAAATATATATGTTGTTTTAGCTGTATTTGCCTTCTTGGAGCTTTTGGTAAATGCGAATATACGTTTTTTGGATTACAATGCATATTCCATGGACAACCTGTGTTACCGAAGACAAAATTCAGTTCTTATAAATGTACTGGATTTAAAGCCCGGAGAAAGGGTGGCGATACCGCAGGATGTAGCAAATTATAATCTGATATGCGGTCTGCCGGCTGCATCAGGAGAGCTTGCCTATGCTGATGACAGCATGAGGAAGTTATTTGGAATGACAGGCTTGGGATGGAATGAGGATTCCTATGTTTTTTCAGGAGCATCCCCGCTTCTTAATATGATGTTTAATGTAAAATACGGAATTGGCGCAGGTGAGTGTGCATTTAGTGATACGGTCGAAATGGGGGAGAATAATGGTGTTAAGGTTTACTCCATGAACCGTCTGGCAGGAGCAGGATATATGGTAAAGCCGTCAGTGTCTGACTGGGATATATCTTCCGGTTCGCCTTTTGAACTTCAGAATGATTATGTGAACAGGTCGGCAGGTACGGATGATATTTTTAAAATAATTTTTCCTGTTGGTGTGAGGTGTGATTCTGTATTTCCTAAGGATCCGGGAAACCGGGTTGCCAGCATGGGGGCGGCAACACATGGCATGGAGGTAAAATATGGCGGTCTCTATGATGAAGAAACCGGTTATTTTACCTATGACTTTGTGAACGGCTATTATGGGGAGAATGTCATGATGAAATTCACATCAGACGGGGTAACGGATTATTATATCCATGTAAAGTGCGGAGCCAACGTGATAAACAGTGTTGTTATAGATGACCAAACCGTATTTTCTGATGCCTTTCCTGTTAAGGTGAGGACATACCATATTGGTGTTGTGGAAGCGGGGAAAGTCATTCAGATTAACTCCAATGCGGAGGTTGAGAATGACGATATGACAATATGGCGGATTGAGTATCAGTTTGCAGGATTTTTGGAGGATAATTATAATGATGCTTATGAAATATTAAGCAGGGATACGTATCAGGTTGATAAGTGGGAAGACACATATATAAGTGGAAGTATTGACGTGAAGGAAGCCGGAATTATGGCATCCGCTGTTCCTGCAATCAATGGATTTACCGTTTATGTGGATGGAAAACAGACCAGTTATGATAAAATAGGAGGTGCGCTTATTGGTGTACCGTTAGAGGCAGGCGAACATACGGTGGAATTTAAGTACCGGACACCTTATCTTACAGCCGGTGTTATTATATCTGTTATTGGACTGCTGCTTGCCGTAATTTTTTTCTTTATTCCGTACTATAAGAGTAACAGACAATTAAAGCCTGAAAACATGGCAGAGGAGTAATAATGTATAGATTTTTTGTAGAGCCGGAACAGCTTATGCAGTCGCCTGTGATGATAAAGGGTGCAGATTATAGCCATATAAAAAACGTGTTGCGGCTTAAGATTGGGGAAAGTATATATCTTTCAGACGGAACTGACATGGAGTATGAGTGCAGCATAGCCTCATATGATACGGAAAATGAAACCGTACTCGCAGTTATCACGGATGTTTTTGCAGCTTCAAGGGAGCTTCCTGCACGGCTTACACTGTTTCAGGGATACCCAAAAGGCGATAAGATGGAAACCATTGTTCAAAAGGCTGTAGAATTAGGGGCATGTGAGATTGTTCCGGTTATGATGAAGCGTTGTGTTGTCAAATTAGATGACAAAAAATCATTAAGAAAAACAGAACGCCTTAACAGCATTTCCCTAAGCGCTGCAAAGCAGGCAAAAAGAGGACTGGTTCCTAAGGTAACCAATATTATGTCTTTACCTGAGGCATGTGAACATGCAAAGGATATGGATTATATTTTGCTTCCTTATGAAAATGCAGAGGGAATGGAATATGCCGGGCAGGTGATTAAAGAGGCAGGGAAAAAAGAAAATATTGGTATCTTTATTGGTCCGGAGGGCGGTTTCGAAACTGATGAGATTAAGATGTTAGAATCAATCGGGGCAAAAACATTTTCTCTGGGACATCGTATTTTGCGGACAGAGACGGCTGGAATGGCAGTTTTGTCACTGCTTATGTTTTTATTGGAGACGTATGGAGGAAGACATGGAAATATACTTTGATAATGCAGCAACAACAAGGGTGATTCCGGAAGTACGGGAGATTATGCTTAATACATTCGATGAGGAGTATGGCAATCCATCTTCCATGCATAAAAAGGGTGTGGGTGCTGAAAGGTATCTTAGGTATACAAGGGAAGTTCTTAGCAGACAGCTTAAATGTGCACCTAAAGAAATTATCCTTACTTCCGGAGGCACGGAGGCTAATAACCTGGCGTTAATTGGGATTGCGCAGGCGAATAAACGTGCAGGGAACCATATAATTACAACGGGAATTGAACATGCATCTGTGTATAATCCGGTACTTTATTTGAAGGATTTGGGATTTGAAGTAAGCTTTTTAAGGGTTGATGGCAGGGGCAAAGTGGATTTGGAGGATCTTTGTAAGACGCTTTGCAAAGACACCATTTTAGTATCTACGATGGCAGTAAATAATGAGATTGGAACCGTAGAGCCCATTGAAGAGATTGCTAAAATCATTAAGGATTATAATACTGATATTTTATATCATGTGGATGCCATCCAGGCGTTTGGAAAGATGAATATTTATCCGAAACGAATTGGTGTGGATGCCATGTCATTAAGCGGGCATAAGCTGCATGGTCCGAAGGGAAGTGGTGCGCTGTTTGTGGATGAGCGTGTTAAGTTAAGGCCGATTATATATGGCGGCGGGCAGGAAAGAGGATTCCGGTCAGGAACAGAGAACACAGCAGCAATTGCAGGCTTAGGGAAAGCTGCAGAGGTTATTTATGGAAGATTAGATGAGAACATAAAGGCAATGAAGCTTGTTAAGGACACACTGATTGCAGGCGCTACAAGGATAGAAGGTGTAACTGACCATTCCGGTGAAGCTCCTCATATTGCCAGTTTAAGTTTCAGGGGTGTGAGAAGCGAGGTGTTACTGCATGCGTTAGAGAACAAGGGAATCTATGTGTCAGCAGGCTCAGCCTGTTCCTCGAACCATCCGGCAATAAGTGGTGTATTAAAGGCAATCGGACTTGATAAGGAGCTGTTGGAATCCACATTGCGTTTTAGCTTTTGCGAATACAATACTGTGGAAGAGGCAGAGTATACAATAAAGGTTTTAGAGGAACTGCTTCCGCAATTGCGCAGATTTACGAGAAGATAGATGGCAGGGTGTTTTAAAATGCCCGGTACATAAACAGATAAAGAGAGGAAAAACATGGAGTATAAAGCATTTTTAATAAAATACGCAGAAATTGGAACAAAGGGAAAAAACCGTTATGTCTTTGAAGATATGCTGTGCCGCCGGATTAGCGAGCATGTTGCAGCTTTCGGAGATTTTACAATCAGAAGGGAATATGGACGAATTTTTTTAGAGGCACAGTCCGGTTATGATTATGAAGATGTAATCACAGCATTACAAAAAGTGTTTGGTGTCTCGGGAATTTCTCCGGTTGTGGTGGGAGAAAGCCTTCAATTTGATGACATAAGGGAAATGGCAGTATCCTACATAAAGGAGTGTTATGATGATAAGCCCCATACCTTTAAAGTGAATACAAGAAGGGCAAACAAGGCTTATCCTGTAAAATCAATGGAAATGAACAGTGAAATCGGGCATTATCTGTTAGAGGAATGTGATAATCTTAAGGTAGATGTGCATAATCCTGATGTGCTGTTAAATATTGAGATACGTAATAAAGTATATCTTTATTCACAGACAATTAAGGGAGCAGGCGGTCTTCCGGTAGGAACAAACGGCAGGGCAATGCTGCTGCTTTCCGGAGGCATCGATTCTCCGGTTGCGGGTTATATGATTGCAAAGCGCGGTGTGGAGTTAGAAGCAGTTTATTTTAATGCACCGCCATATACATCAGAGCGTGCAAAGCAAAAGGTGATTGACCTTGCAAAGCTTGTTTCCCGTTATTCGGGGAAAATCCGGCTACATATTGTAAACTTTACAGATATACAGCTTGCCATATATGAGAAATGCCCTCATGAGGAATTAACAATCATAATGCGCAGATATATGATGAAGATTGCAGAAGAGCTGGCAAAGAGAAATGGGTGCCAGGCATTAATTACCGGTGAGAGTATCGGCCAGGTTGCAAGCCAGACTATGCATAGCCTTGCATGTACCGGCGAAGTGTGTAATATGCCAGTATTCCGTCCATGTATTGGTATGGATAAGCAGGAGATTGTAGATATATCGGAAAGGATTGGCACTTATGAGACATCAATACAGCCATATGAGGACTGTTGTACCATTTTTGTGGCAAAACATCCGGTAACTAAGCCGGTTATTGAAATTATTAAGCGTTCTGAAACAAAACTGGCAGACGTGATTGATGATTTAATGAAAGAGGCGGTTGATACGGTGGAAGTTGTTAAGGCAGACTAAAAGGGCTGCCATAGGGCAGCCCTCCGTACTAAATGATGTAAGGTTCTAAAGTTTCCATAATCTCAGTGTCATCGCCTTCAGAATGAATGTTTAATGTGATTGGCTGGGCAATATCCAAACTGAAGATTCCCATGATGGACTTTGCATCAATGACATATCTGCCGGATATTAAGTCAAACTCAGCATCAAATTTTGCAATATCATTTACAAAGCTTTTGACCTTTTCAATTGAGTTTAAAGAGATATTAACTGACTTCATATATGTGTCCTCCTAAAATATAATACCTAATAGTAAGTTCGGTTAATATGAAAA